>CAYWBF010000080.1:0-9257 GCA_964456085.1 uncultured Eubacteriales bacterium | reverse complement strand
AAGCATAGGCCATGTTTCCCCAGAGGCAATGGAGGGGGGAACTATCGCCTTAGTTAATGACGGTGACAAAATTAAGGTTGACATAAACGCAGGCTCTATTGAGCTTTTGGTATCCGATGAAGTGCTGGAGGAGCGTAGGAACGCCCTTGTGCACCCTGAGCCTAAGATTAAGGAAGGGTACTTGTACCGCTATTCAAGAATGGTAACCAGCGCCAGCACTGGTGCGATACTTAAGTAAACTACCAAAAAGGAGGTTTTCAATGATTCTAAACGGTTCGGAAATTTTAGTTGAATGCTTGCTGGAGCAAGGGGTGGACACAATTTTTGGTTATCCCGGCGGCTCGGTTTTGAATATATATGACGCATTCTATAAGTACAGAGACAGAATAAGACACATTTTAACCTCTCACGAACAAGGCGCTTCCCATGCCGCCGACGGTTATGCCAGAGCCTCGGGTAGGGTAGGGGTATGCATAGCAACAAGCGGCCCCGGCGCAACAAATCTGGTAACAGGCATTGCCACGGCGTACATGGACAGCGTTCCTATGGTAGCCATCACCGGCAACGTAACTCTGCCCCTCTTGGGAAAGGACAGCTTTCAAGAGGTTGATATTGCTGGTATCACTATGCCAATCACCAAGCACAACTTCATTGTTAAGGACGTAAAGGACTTGGCCGGAGTTGTACGGAGAGCATTTAAAATCGCAAGAGAGGGCAGGCCGGGGCCTGTTCTGATTGACATAACAAAGGACGTTACAGCTGCAAAGCATGAATTTTCCTCTATTACTGCTGACGAAATGCCAAAAGAGGTTAAGAAGCCTATTAAGCAGAAACAGCTTAAGGAGGCTGTAGCCCTTATTAATGAAAGCCAGAAGCCGCTTTTGTATATTGGCGGCGGTGTAATTATTTCCGACGCACAAAAGGAGCTGGTTGAATTTGTTGAGAAAATCAACGCACCAGTTTGCTCAAGCTCTATGGGTCTTGGAGGCATACCCGGCTCTAACCCTCGTTTTACAGGTATGGTAGGTATGCACGGCACAAAAACCTCCAACCTTGCCACTACCAAATGTGACTTGCTTATTGCGGTAGGGGCGAGATTTTCTGATAGAGTTACTGGAAATATTGAGAAGTTTGCCAAAAACGCAAAGGTACTCCATATTGACATCGACCCTGCTGAAATCGATAAGAACGTTATTACCACAAAGCATTTGATTGGTGACGTTAAAGAAGCTCTGGCGCTTTTGACCCAAGCCGTAAACAAAAAAGAGGATTCCCAGTGGATTGAGGAAATAATGGAAATGAAGCGACAGTTTCCTCTAACCTATAAGGACAATGGTCTTATGCCTCAATACGTCATTGAGAAAATCAGCGACGTATCCAAGGGAGAGGCTATTATCGCCACAGAGGTTGGACAGCATCAAATGTGGGCTTGTCAGTATATTAAATTTGAGAAGCCTAGGACACTTGTTACCTCCGGCGGCCTTGGAACAATGGGCTACGGACTCGGTGCAGCTATTGGGGCAAGCGTTGCCTGCCCGGATAAGGTTGTGTTTAACATTGCCGGTGACGGTTGCTTCAGAATGAATAATATTGAGCTTGCTACGGCTGTGGAAATCAACGCACCTGTTATTGTGGTAATATTAAACAATCACGCCTTAGGCATGGTTCGCCAGTGGCAAAGCATGTTCTACGACAGCAGGTTCTCAAACACCTCCCTTGACAAAAAGCAGACAGACTTTGTAAAGCTTGCAGAGGCATACAACGCTGTAGGTATGAATGTAACCACCAAGGAAGAATTTGACGAAGCTCTTGAGAAGGCTATTGCCTTGAGACGACCTGTGGTTATTAACTGCGAGGTTAGCAACGATGAAAAGGTTTTCCCAATGGTAGCACCCGGTGCAGCTATTGATGAAATTGTAATGGAGTAGCGCAAAGCTTTAACTTAATTTTACCAATAATGAATATTTTATAAAAAAATGCCCAACCTATGTATTAATTGGAAATCAATTAAGTGATTGCTTCAAAATTAGTGGAACACATTTTCAGAATCCCACACGGTTCAAGTGGGTTTCTGAAAATGTAATGTTACACTTATTTCTGAACAATCACTAATACCATAGGAGGGCATTTTTAATGTATAAAAGGCTGGTTAGCTTATTAATAGGCACAGTGTTTCTGCTAAGCTTTGTTTCGGTTGGAGTTGCATATGCAGATACGGGCTTTCAAGTGGAGGCAAAGGCGGCTTTACTTATGGAGGCGTCCACGGGGAAAATTCTCCTTGAGCAAAACCCACATGAAAAGCTTCCCCCGGCAAGTGTAACCAAGGTTATGACTATGCTGATTATTTATGAGAAAATCAAAGATGAGGCAATAAAATGGGACGACCTAGTAACCGTTTCCGACCACGCTGCAAGTATGGGCGGCTCACAGATTTTTTTGGAGCCTAATGAGCAAATGAGCGTAAGGGATTTGACAAAGTCCATTGTTGTAGCCTCGGGGAATGATGCCGCTGTTGCAATGGCAGAGTTTATCGCTGGCTCGGAGGAAGCGTTTGTAGGGCTTATGAACGAGCGTGCTAAGCAGCTTGGAATGAATGATACTCATTTTTTGAACGCCTGCGGCTTACCTGCGGAGGGACATGTTACTTCGGCTTATGATATTGCCATTATGTCAAGAGAGCTTATAACAAAGCACCCAGAAATACATGAATTTACAAAAATTTGGATGGACACAATCGTTCATAAAACCGCCAGAGGGCAATCTGAGTTTGGGTTATCCAACACAAACAGGCTGATTAAATCCTACCCAGGCGCTACCGGCTTGAAAACAGGTTCTACCGCCGAGGCGCTGTACTGTATTTCTGCTACTGCTGAAAAAGGCGGTATGCATTTGATTTCAGTAATACTAGGCGCACCTGATCCAAATACACGCTTTGGCGAAGCTATGAGGCTATTTGACTACGGCTTTGCCGGCTACGCTTTAAGCATGGGTGACGAAGCTGGTACCGTTAAGGGAAAGATTAAGGTACTAAAGGGAAATAAGGAAAATGTTGACGTTGTGGTCAAGGAGCAAGTAAACACAGTGGTTAAAAAGGGCAAGAACGTAACCATTGACCAAAAGGTTGAAATTTTGGACTCTATAAAGGCACCTGCCCCAAAGGGTACTAAGGCCGGAGAGGTTGTTTACTTTTTTGAAAACAACGAGGTAGGACGATGCGACCTTGTGATTAACGAAAGCATAAGAAAGGCAACCCTCCCCGATACAACCTATAGGTTGTTTAACAAATGGTTTAAATAATATTATAAAAGGCCGAAATTCATCACAAAGTGAATGAAATTTCGGCCTTTTTATATTTATACTGGGGAAACTCTATAGCTTTTTAATTACTGCTTCAAATGGTGCAAGCTCCTCGCCAAGATATGTAATGCTTTTGGCATTGTGGTTCATAATAAAGCGATACACGCCATTCTCAGTGGGACGGTCTACAATTTCAATGCCCTCTGGTGATTCTAAAGGTTCAATACCTACAGTTTTGCCTATGCTAATAAAGAACTTTTGAAGTATTTCTTCAGTAAGGCTTGTAGCGATATAATAAACCTGCCCTTTGCCAAACTCATTTTTTGTAACAGCGGCGTACTCACGATAAAAATCATCATTGTAACGAAATAGCGTCTCGGCTGTAGTTGGAATTAGGAAATCACGGAACACTCCTGCCTTACCACTGACACCACTCCACTGACCCTGACCAAGAAGCGGAATACAATCATGCTCCTGAAGGCTTTCTGTTTCAACAACATAAGCACCTACCAAATCCGAATAATGGTTAGGCAATAATTCCTTAAAGGTTAAATTGTTATTTCGGTCCTTAACTGCTGTACGGAAGGTGAAAACTACTGTTCCGCCGTTTTCAACATATTTTTTTACCCTAGCTTGGAACTCCTCATTCCAAACAATCATTATAGGAATAATTACTAAATCGTACCCGGAAAAATCCACCTTTGATGAAATTAAGTCTACGCAAATGTTGTTGTCGTGGAATGGCTTATAAAGCTTTTTTAGCTCTGCTTCATATTCAAGTAAAAGGCTTTGCCGCTGAATCCTAAAGGACGACATTGATTCATAGTCGTAAATCATGCAAACTTTGCTTTGCACCGGTTCTTCCACCATATGCTCAATTTCCTTCATGTGACGGAAAAAGCTCTGAACCTCATGAAACTTTCTACGCTTTACATTATCAGCATCAATAATTCCGTAGCAGAATTGCTCTGCACCCTTGGTTGCTCCACGATATCGGAAAAACATCATTGACGAGCAGCCGTGAGCAATGGCCTGGTATGACCACAACTTTGCTTGGTTTGGTCTTGGAGAAAAGCCGGTTATATCATGACCTTGGGCACCCATAATACCTTCGGTTATCCAGAAATGCTTCTGCTTTAACCCGCGCATATGCATTAAGCCAAAGGCTATTTGGTGAGGTAGAATAGGTTCCTTTTGTCCTCCCCAAACAGGATAGTTGTTATACGCAATTTGATCTAGGTTTTTTGCTACATCAGATGGGTCAAAGTGCTTTTGCATGGTGCCGCCGCTAAAATCATGCATTACAATGGTGTTAGGTATTATTTTTTTGATAAGCTTATACTGCAAAGCCGCATAATCAACAACGCTTTTATTTCTAAAGCGTTCCCAATCCATACGAAAGGAAGGATTATGAGTGGTTATTGTAGGAAGGGGCAAAGGAATTTCACTGAATTCATTATACTCCTGTGACCAGAATGCCGTTCCATATGTGTCGTTCAGCTTTTCTATGTCATGGTTGTATATTTCGGCAAGGTACTGTTGAAATGCTTGCTTGCAGCAGTCACAGTAACAAATATCGCTATCCTCATGCCCAAACTCGTTATCAAGCTGCCAGGCAACAATGGCAGCTTCATTTTTATAGTGGGTTACAAGGGCAGTTACAATCTTTTCGGTATATTCACGATACTTGGGGCTATTAAAGCAATAGGTGCGGCGTCCTCCAAAAGAACGCTTTCGCCCATTATCAAACTCCGACAAAACCTCAGGATATTTTGCAGCCAGCCAAGCAGGGTGTGTTGCGGTAGGTGTACCAAAAATAACTTTAAGATTATGCGCCTTCGCACGCTCAATTACATTATCAAAAAATGTAAAATCATAACAGCCCTCTGTTTTTTCCATGCGATGCCAAGCAAATTCGCCGATTCTTATTAGGTTAGAACCAAGCTCAACAATGTTTTGCAAGTCTTCTTCAAGCATGGAAGGATCCCACTGCTCTGGATAGTAGTCAACGCCTAAATACATTATACATGCACCCTCTCTTTGCCTTTATTTTGCTTTCCCTTAAGGAAATCTACAACCTTCTCTTGCATACTGCCTGTAATAGTGTAGGATTTTTTATAAATTACATAGCAAAGCAGTGAAAATATTGCAGGAAGTACAATCATAATTACTCTCATTCCCATTAGTGTAAATGGGGTTTGTTCCACATTGGGTACATACCCGATAAGGGTTAGACCTATGCCAGAAACGAAGCCGCTGAATGCTCCGGCAAATTTAACAATGAAGGTTTGCATTGAAAAAATTATACTTTCGTTGCGTGTGCCAAGCTTGAATTCGCCGTAATCAACAACATCAGCAAGCATAACAGTAATAAGCACAAGCATAAAGCCAATACCCACATTAACAATTCCGCTGCAAACTCCAACAAGTGCTATATTTTGTGGAGCCATGTATCCTACAATCATAAGAAGTACAAAACCGATTGCAGGGAGCACACAAGCAATTAAGTATGCTTTAGCTCTGCCAATTATCTTAGAAACAGAAGGGAAGATTGCAAGAGCACCCATTTGCGAAAAGCCTGCTGCTGCCGCATAGGTTGAATAAATATTTTCGTTGCCGGTAACATACTTAAAGTAATAAAGCGCAAAGGCGTTTGAAAGCTGGAAGGCAATGTTAAACATCATGGCAATAAACAAAACAACACGAACCTGATCGTTTTGCACAAGTACATTAATCATTTGCTTTACAGAGGTTTTTTGCTGGTTAGCAATCACAACCCGTTCTTTGGTATTGATACAGGTTATAATAATAGTTATTACAAACACGATAGAAACCCCAAGAGCAAACAATGAAAACCCTCTAATGTCGTTGCCTTGACCAAGATTTTTAACTATTTTAATACCAAAGGTTCCTATCAACAGCCACGCACAGCTTGCAAACAATCGTGGGATGGCGGCAATTTGCTCACGCTCGCTTTGGTCGTCTGTAAGTGCAGGAACCATTGACCAGTAAGGTATATCCATAATAGTGTATGTCATTCCCCAAAGGATGTAAAAAAACGATATGTAGATAATGTACTGCTTAGGGCCTAAATTAAAGCCGGCATACATAAAAGCAAGTACGATTGCATTAAGAATTGTGCCAATTAAAATCCATGGGCGAAATTTTCCAAAGCGGGTACGAGTGTTGTCAACAACCATGCCCATAAAAGGGTCGTTGAATGCGTCCCAGATTCTGGCTACCAGAAATAAAGTTCCGACAAATGCAGGTGCAACCATTCTAAAATCTGTAAGGTACATCATAAGAAAGGTAGAAACAATAGCGTACACGATGTCCTTACCAAAGGCACCCAGCCCAAAACTTAATTTGCTTTTCCAAGAAAGCTTCTCCATTTCAATCCTTCTTTCTTTTAGTACTTCCAGGTTCTGTCGCAATAATACTTGTCTGCCTCCTTCATATTTATTATGCGAAGCAACTTGGAGTAATAAAAATATACCACACTAGTAAAAACAATGCAATAGTTTTAGTAAAATTCTGCGTATTGCACTAAAATGATTACAACGTTTTAGTAAATTTGCTGAGCGTTTGATTATTCATTTTACGATTTAATATATTTCGTCTTAGAATATTTTTATTGTAAAATTTAAAAACCTATAGTAAAATTAATTAAAACTAGTAAAATTTTTTTAAAAAGGAGGGATAAAATGTCCAAACTTGAAGACATTGCTGAAAAAAGCGGCGTTTCCATTGCAACAGTATCCAGGATATTAAACAACGATTTAAGATTTTCTGTTTCGGAAAAAACCAAGAAAAAGGTTCTTTCTGCCGCCAACGAACTAGAATATATAGCAACTCGTAAGCAGACTGCAAAGGCAGTAACTAAAAAACCAAATATAGGAATAGTACAGATGCTTCCATACAGCAGGCTTATGGATGACCCTTATTACTTTAAAATAGAAAATTCTATTGAGGAGTTTAAATCAAGATTTGAAATCACAACAACAAAAATTATTAATCATCAAAATGGGAGGTTTGAATTTCCTGAAGACAGTAAGCTTGACGGTATTTTTGCAATAGGAAAATTTGATAAAAGAGAAATAGATGCACTTGTTCAAATAAGTCCTAACATAGTATTTATAGATTCTGCGCCTGATGATGAGCTGTATTACGGAATTGTTCCCAATTTTCAATTGGCTATAGAGCAGGCTGTTAAATATTTTTTAGAAGCTGGGCATACAAATATAGGTTTCATAGGGGAAAGATATGCCTTAGGAGGCACTAAAAACCGTATTCTAGAGCCTAGGCGGGTTTTTTTTGAAAGCACCATGAAGACACTTAACCTTTATAACGAGGAATATATAATAGAGTGTGAAGTAAATGCCAAGAACTGTTATGAAATAACATGCTTATATTTTTCAAAAAATCGTAATATACCTTCTGCCTTCTTTGTGGCCACTGATACTATAGCTAGCGGCGTAATACGCGCTGTATTTGAGTATGGCTTTAAAATTCCCGATGATATAAGCATAATTGCATTTAATGATACAATATTATCGGAACATGCAATAGTTCCGTTGACCTCTATATCTGTACTTACGGAAAAAATGAGCATTATTGCACTAAAAAATATGCAGGAGCTGCTATCGGGAGATGGCTTCCCTACTAAGACTGTGATATCATGTAAATTAGTGGAAAGACAAAGCGTGAAAAGACTATTATAGTTCACGCTTTTTTTGTGGGGCTTAATAAGAAATCTTAAGTAAAACTTTACTAAAAATACTTGACAGTTTTACTGAGTGGCTATATACTTAACAGAAAAAAATAATGATGTAAAGGTGGTGTCTGCTATGGTAAACAAATGTATATCTGCTCTTATGAAATACGGCTTAGACAACGAGCTTATAACCTCTGACGACGTGAACTATGCCGTAAACCGTATTCTTGGTTTAATTGGAGCAAAGAGCTACGAGTATGTTGATGTAAGTGAAGGGGAGTTTAAAAGTATTGATGAGATTTTAAATCCTCTTTTGGATTTTGCAAAGCCGGACGTAAGAGATAATCTATCCTGTCAAATTATGGACACTTTAACCCCTATGCCGCACACAATTATTGAAAGGTTTCATTCTAAGAAAACGACAGAGGATGCTACTGATTATTTTTATAAGCTTTCTAAAGCTACAAACTACATAATGACAGAAAGAATAAAAAAAGATATTAAGTGGGACGCCCACAACGGTTTGCTTATAACCATAAATCTATCAAAGCCCGAAAAGGACCCAAAGGAAATCGAAAGAGCCAGATACCTTTCTCAAAGCGGCTATCCAAAATGTATGCTTTGCGCTGAAAATGAGGGATATATAGCCGGTGCACGGGCTAATCATAGAGTTATCCCCTTTGAGCTTTGCAAAGAACGCTGGTATTTTCAATATTCTCCTTATGTTTATTATAATGAGCACAGCATTGTGTTTAATGAAAAGCACATTCCCATGGTTATTAACAAGAGCTGCTTTGAAAAGCTTTTGACATTTGTTGAAATATTTCCTCATTACTTTGTAGGCTCAAACGCAGATTTACCTATTGTAGGTGGCTCAATCCTAACCCATGACCATTTTCAGGCTGGTCGATTTGAATTTCCTATGATGCGTGTAAAAACTCTTGAAGCGGTTGAGATTGACGGTGTTGAATGTAGTATTATTGATTGGCCTTTATCTACTATAAAAATAAGGTCAAAGGATAAGCAGCAGCTTTGCAACCTTTGTGATAAAATATTAAAAGAGTGGAGGGCATATGACGACGCCGAAAATGATATTCTATCACACACAGACAGGCCGCATAATACAATAACGCCTATTGTACGCATAAAAGATGAAATGTTTGAGGTTTACCTTATTTTAAGGAACAACCGGACAAGCGAAGAATATCCTGACGGTATTTTCCATACCCACCCTGAGTATTACCAC
>CAYWBF010000079.1:0-9258 GCA_964456085.1 uncultured Eubacteriales bacterium | reverse complement strand
CGTATCCAGGGCGGTTGCTTGGCTGAAGCTCCGAAAGGAGGTGAAGCCGTATGTCATTGTATGAAATCCTTAGCTTAATTCTAAGCGTTATTTCTATATATGTTACATACAAAAACGCAAAAAAATAAGCCGCCCTCACATAGGTAATCGGCTTATTTCCTAAACACATTAACATAATTCAGCCATACCGCAAAGGATATGCTAACAGGGAGTGTTTACATCACTTCCTGTTTTTTTATACTCTAATTATATCAATCTAACTTACTTATTGCAATACTTTTCTACAGAAATATAAGAAATTCTAAAAAACTCAAATTCTCTATTAACTATTGCTTTTTTCCAAAACCATTGCTAAAATTAATTATTCGACAATTTGAAAATTTATTAATAGAAAGGAAGTGACATCATGCTTTCAAAAGTAATCTCTGGGGCTATTTTGGGCGTCACAGGATATATGGTTGCCGTTGAAACGGATGTAAGCCAAGGCTTACCTGCTTTTGACATAGTGGGGTTGCCGGACAGCTCTGTTAAGGAATCGAAGGAACGTGTCCGAACGGCAATAAAAAATTCCGGAATGAGCTTTCCCATAAAAAGAATAACCATAAATCTAGCCCCTGCTAATATTAAAAAAGAAGGGGCTTATTTTGACCTTCCCATAGCTGTTGGTCTGCTTATTTGCATCGGCATGTTGAAGCAAGAACAAATAGACGGAACCTTTATTGCCGGTGAGCTTTCTCTTGAGGGTACTATTGCCCCTGTTAGCGGAATCTTACCTATGGTGCACAGTGCATACCTTAGCGGAATAAAAAAGTGCATTATCCCATACGAAAACGGAAGTGAAGCCGCCCTTGTTGAGGGAATGGAGGTTATTGCACCAAAAAACCTTACAGAGCTTGTGGAGCACTTTTCAAACGCCCCTATTGAACCTATTAAGGTTAACCCACTGGAAATCCTTAACCGTGATGACTCAAGCCCCCTTGGCAGCCATTTGGATTTTTCCGAGGTAAAGGGGCAGGAAGGGGTTAAGCGTGCCTTAGAGGTATGTGCGGCAGGAGGTCACAATATTTTGATGATTGGGCCGCCGGGTACAGGCAAAACTATGCTTGCAAAGCGGCTGCCAGGAATTTTACCCGGGCTTACCTTTGAGGAAAGCATGGAGGTTTCCAAAATATACAGCATCTCTGGACTGCTTACCGATAAAAGCAGCCTTATTTCAAAGCGTCCCTTTCGCTCGCCTCACCATACGATTTCTTACTCTGCTCTGTCAGGCGGCGGACGCATACCTAGGCCTGGAGAAATTTCTCTTTCCCACAACGGCGTATTATTTCTGGACGAGCTGCCGGAGTTTCAAAAAAATGTGCTGGAGGTTTTGCGCCAGCCACTTGAAGATGGACAGGTTACAATAAACCGTGTTAACGGAAACGTAACTTATCCATCTAATTTTATGCTCGTAGCATCCATGAACCCCTGCCCGTGCGGATACTACGGAACCACAGGCGGCTGTACCTGCACCCTTAACGAAATTTCAAAATACCTTGGCAAAATTTCCGGTCCCCTACTGGACAGAATAGACATTCAAGTGGAAGCACCAAAAGTAAGCTTTAACGATTTCCATGTAACTACCCCCTCAGAAACAACCGCTCAAATAAAAGAAAGAGTAGAAAAAGCCAGAGCCATACAAAGCCAACGGTACAAAAACGAGGGCATACGAAGCAACTCCCAGCTAACCTCCTCCCTTATTGAAAAACACATAAGCCTAGAAAAGCGTGAAAAACAAATGCTTAAAGCGGCCTTTGAAAAAATGAGTATAAGCGCCCGAGCTTACCATAAAATATTAAAGGTAGCCAGAACAATAGCCGACCTATCCGGTGAAGAAAGGGTAACTGTCATACACCTTGCCGAGGCTATCCAATACAGAAGCCTAGATAGGAAATACTGGAGTTAGCGTAATTTCCAGCAGTCCACCCCTGCTTATAATTATTGTAATAATTCGGTATAGCCTCTAATAAACTATATTAATTACCCATAAATTAAAGGAGGATTAACCGAAATGGGCGGAACTAAGATTGTAGTGGTACATATAAAGGAGATTTTAAAATCGGCGCTATTTGCCGTGCTTGGAATCGCTTTAATCATTATGCTCATATTATTCTTTATCCCGAAAAGCAAGCCGGAGCAAGCCAGCAGCGCCGCATCTCTTTATGTTGCTGGAAAATACACCTCAGAAATCATGCTACAAAAAAATCCGGTGAATGTAGAGGTAACGGTTTCTGAAAATGAAATCCTATCCATCAAGCTTAAGAACCTAGCAGAGGAGCAGCAAGTTTTTTATCCGCTGATTCAGCCCACAATGGAGCTTTTGGCGGCAGAAATAATCTCCAACCAAGCTGTACCTATAGAGCTTAGTACTGAAAACGTGGTAACAGAGCGTGTGCTGCTAAATGCTATTAAGCTTGCCCTTGCCCAAGCGGAGATTCCGGAGATTTAATTATTGATAATGATTTTGAAAGATATAAAGACCTTGGGGGTGAGAAACATTTTTTAAAAGACAAAAAAAAGTTGTATCCCCCAATGCCCCCTCTTTCCAAAAAAGCCGGATATATGGCATGAGATTTTTTTTAGAAAATGAAAAAGCAGAGTAATTTGACTTATAGCGGTCGAATTACTCTGCTTTTTTTATAAAATTTGCCTTATATACTCATGCTTTCTTTTACAAACTGGGCTACTAGTGCTTGTAGCATAGTTGCTTGGCTGGCAAGCTCCTCGCTTGCAGAGGCGCTTTCTTCAGCTACAGCGCTGTTTTGTACAACGCTGTTAACTATTTCCTCTATTTCTTTATTGAGTACCTCTATTATTTTAATCTGCTCAATAGATGCATTAAAGATTGCATGGGTGCTAACGTCGCAATCGGCTATGCCGTTAACAATAGTTCCGAAGCTTTCGGAGGTAGAATGGACGATTTTCTCGCTAATATCAGCCTTGCTTAAGGAGTTTGAAATAAGAATGTTGCTATCCTTAGCGGCTTGTGCGCTCTTCTCAGCTAGGTTACGCACTTCCTCCGCCACAACGGCAAAGCCTTTGCCAGCCTGGCCTGCACGAGCTGCCTCTACGGAAGCGTTTAGTGCAAGTATATTTGTTTGGAAGGCAATGTCTTCAATGTTTTTAATAATTTTGTTAATAGCACGGTTTGCCTCTGACATATCGTTAACAGATTGAAGCATACTGCTCATTTGGGTGTCGCCAAGCTGTGCACGTTCCTTAATTTCTGCTGTAACACCTGATGCGGTTTTTGCCATTTCGGAGGTTGACCTTGATTTGTTAATAAGTAATTCAAATGAGCTTGAAAGCTTTTCCATAAATCTGGACTGGGTTGTTGTGCTGGACGCCATACTTTGACTGCTATCTGCCAGGGACGATGAAACAGAAATGAAGGCATCACAGGAATCCTTGATTTTGGTTATAAAATGCTTCTTAGCTTCCATGGATCTAAGCTTTGAAATATCCTGCACAACCTCAATATGCCCAACCTTGTTGTTATGCTCATCATACAAATAGTTTAGATTAACCTGGAAATCCATGCCTTGCTGGGTGAAATATGTAATTTCCTTGCCGTGGCGCAAGCAATCAATACCGCAGTTAGAGGTCTTACAAATATCTGCGCCCCAATTACTACAATGCTTTCCAATAACCTCTTTTCTCTTAATGCCCAGCATTCCTTCAACAGGCTTATTTATAAACGTCCAATTCATATTCACATCGGTTACAGATATGGGGAATGGTATTGAATCCAGCATACTCTCATACCATACGAATTTGCTGTTAACCTTGGCTGAGATATATTTTAAGTTTTCGGGGATTGATTGAAGCTCACCCGGGCAGAGCTTTTTCATTTCAGCTTCATCAAACCTACCTATAGCAATGATATCCTTGGCATTTGATATGTAGTTTTTAATTAAGGCAAGTTTTTCTCCAAGAGCACTTAGCCCTTTAAAAATAGCATAATCTTCCTCTTTCTCCGGCTTAACAGAAAGATTTCCGTTTAGCAGCTCGTTAACACTTGTGTTAGCCTTGGTGGTTAAGTCTCCATAAAATTTGGCCAACTTGTTTACCGTATCAATAATTTCGCTGTAGGCTCCCGTGTATTTTCGGCTTTCAGCACAAAAGCTGCTATTGCCCCTTGAATGCTCTTCATAAAGGATTTTAGTATCCTTTACTAGGTCGTTAATTATAGAAGTGTAGGCTTCAAATTGTTCTGATGTTTCTGCCGATACGTTTGAAGCTAGGTTTCCGCCCACAATAATATCATCTGTGGCCTGATTTAATCTGGCTACTAAATTTGTTACGTTTCTTATAGAAACAAATGAAATAATCCCAGAGACTATAAGTCCTATAAGCATTACGCTTACAATAATAAAAACCTTACCTCCTGCTCCATCAATACCAGAAAAAACAAATAGGCTAGTTAAACTGATGACTAGGGAAACAAAAATTAATGTAATAAAATTTACTATTAACCTGCCCTTCATTTTTTCTAATAAATCAAATTTCATAATACTTCCTCCTCTTAAAGTCGCATTTATGTATATAAATAGTTTATAACTTTTAGGAAGGTTAGTCAATCTTATACGAAACATTAATTTTAAAAAACGTTCTTAAAAATCATTTATTGCTCTTTTAAATAAAAATGCCTCGAAGTTTAATAATAGTACTTCAAGGCTTTTTTTGTTGAATTTTTATTTTTAACCGTCCTATTGCTATTTACTTAGAGTTTTGTATTTGCTTATGGTGTTCTCAATATCCTCTGCCAACCTTATAATATCTGGGCTTGTTGGGTCCACCGGAAGAAATGGCAACCTTGGCTGACCTGGGTCTATGCCGGTGCGTATTTTAATAACAGCCTTGTTAGCGCCATACATAGATGGAAAACTGCATAGACGTTTTATTAAGGCTAAGATTTCGTTTTGAAGCATTTGAGCATTTTTCATATTTTCATTGACTATAAATTCCTCCAGCATCAAATACAGCTCAGGCATAGGGCCGTAGGTTCCGCCGATACCTCCGTCTGCTCCCATAACACGCCCAGCAAGGTACTGCTCATCGGGGCCGTTAAACACAATAAAATCCTCGCCACCTAGTGCCTTGTAGCTCATAATTTGAAAACTAATCTCAGAGGAATTTTTCACCCCCACCACCTGTGGGTTCTGGCTAAGCTTATGAAGAAGCCGATCCGATAAGGTGTAGCCTGTTAGCTGTGGTATATTGTAAATGAAGAAGGGCAGACTTGTGGATTTAACTATTTCGTTCCAGTGATTTTCTATTGCCGCCTCGCTGTGGTTGTAGAAGATATTCGGAACAGCGCTGGTTGCGTCTGCGCCGCATTTTTCTGCATGCTTTGCAAGCTCTACGCTGTCTCTTGTGGCTGTCGCACCAACGTGAATGATTATAACAACCTTACCTTTACCGGCTTCACATGCAGCTTCTGCCATAGCCTTACGTTCTTCTACATTTAAAAGACAGCCTTCTCCTGTTGAGCCGCAAACATACAGCCCCTTTACGCCCTTGTCAACATACCAGTTAACAAGCTTTTTAACATTCTCTTTGTCAATACCGTCCTCTGTGTTATAGCAGGCATTTAAAGCTACAAAAATCCCTCTAAAATTTTTTGTATCGTACTTATTCACAGAATTCAACCCTTTCTTCTTCCTATATCTCCAATGCTATTCCTTCACCGCACCAACGGTTAGGCCACTGGTAAAATATTGTTGGAACATAATGAAAATTATTATCATAGGAATTGCCGCTACGGTTGCGCCTGCCATTTTATAGCCGAAGTTTGGAATAATCTCCTGCATAATGCTTGCGATACCAACCATAAGTGTTTTCATATTTTTTTCTGTAACGGAAACAAGCTGCCATAAATAGTCATTCCATGCGGATACAAAGCTAAGTATGAACAGCGCCCCAATACCGGGCTTAGCAATGGGCAGCATTATTTTGAAAAAGACTATGTACTCGTTTGCTCCGTCAAGTCTGGCAGACTCCCTAAGGCTGCCGGGGATAGTATCAAAAAATCCCTTTAGCATAAACACCCCAAAGGCCGTGGCCACGTTTGGTAAAATCATTGCTGAATATTTATTGGTCAGCTTAAAAACGTTAACTATGTTAAATAGTGGAACGATTAAAATTTCCTTCGGAATCATGAGAGAGCATATAAAGGTAATAAAAATAAAATTTCTGCCAAAAAAATCCAGCTTAGAAAAAGCATATGCAGCCATCGCCCCAAAAAGTACAATAAGCGCCGCTGCCCCAAAGGAAACGGCAATGCTGTTAAACATCCACCTAAAAGCAGGCTGCTCCTTAAAAATATTAATATAATTTTCGACGGTAGGATTTGAAGGCCACCAGTCGGGAGGCATTTTATAAATATCCGAGCTGTTTTTAAAACCGCTTATACCCAGCCAGTATAAGGGAAAAAGACTAGCCGCACCAAAAACGGTGACAATTATGTTTGACACAAGGTCAAGTGGCTCCATTTTTTTTATTTTGCTAAAAAAATTATTCATAACGCTACCCCCTAGTCTCTTTTAAGCATGGCATAAACCTGAGGCAAGGAAAGGGCAAGTGCAATCAAAAACATTATGACCCCAATGGCTGACGCTACCCCCAGCTTGTCGTATTTAAAGGCGTTCATGTAAAGGTAATACATCATGGTAACAGTGGCGTTGTTGGGGCCGCCGTCGGTTAGTAGCTGTATGACAACGAATATTTTTAGAGCGTTTATTATGTTAATCACCAGTAAGTACAGTGTGGTAGGCTTAACCAGTGGTATGATTATTTCAAATATTTTTGTTCCCCTTGTAGCGCCGTCAATAGATGCGGCCTCCAGAACATCGTCGGATATACCTATCATTGAAGCGACGTACAAAATAATTGCTTGGCCTACGTTAGTTGTAAAGGTTATGAAAATAATTGTAGGCATAACAAGGGGCCTATCACCAAAAAAGTTTACCCCTTCAATCCCTGCGTTAGCCAAAAGATAATTAACAAGTCCCACGGCGGGATTAAGCAAAAAATTCCAAACCATACTCATTACAACCATAGAAACCATTATGGGCATATAATATGCTCCTCTTATAAAAGAAACATACTTGTTGTTCTTGTCAAATATGGCTGAGGAAACAAACAGTGCAAAAATTAAAGTACACCCCACTATGGCCACAACGAAAATTATTGTATTGGCGATAGACTTTAAAAACACCGGGTCTTGAAACAGGGCAATATAGTTATCAAGCCCGACAAACCGCTCACTTGTAAAAGTGATTTTGTACAGGCTCATTCGTATTCCTTCAAATATAGGATAAATCATAAACACCAAAAACAGCAGTAATTGGGGCATAATAAAGGAATATCCTACTAAATTACTTTTTAAGCTTCGTCTTTCACCCAAACAAATCACCCCTACTATATAATTTGTTAAGAGGGAGCCTTGAGGGAGGGTCCCCCAAGGCAAGCTATTATTTATTCAGTAATACTGAATCTTTACGAGCTTCCTCCAAAACCTTATTAGCTGCGTCTTGATAATCCTTTAGCGCCTGCTCTGGAGTTTTTTGTCCGGTGTAAACAGCTTGAAGCTCTGGAAAAAGCACTTGGCGCAGCTGTGTATAGCCTGGTAGGTTGCCTGTGAAGTTAAAAATGTATTTTGCATTTTTATCGTATGCGGCAAATAATGGTCTTTCGGTCTTGTAGGCTTCTGCAACAGAGGCTCTAACAGGTACGCCGTTTATAGAGGACTTAACAAGCTCCTTGTCCGAGCTGTAGAATTTTACAAAATCCTTTGCCGCTTGGATTCTGTCAGCGTCCTTTGTATTAAATAGGTAAGAACCTGTTATGTAGGTAAAAGTTAGAGGTTGGGTTTCTCCGGGAATGTTGGCTAGGCGTATGTCAAAGGTAGGTGTTTTCCCAGCTTTCATATCAGCTAGGGAGTTGTTGAATAATACGGAGTTTGTAAAGCTGATAGCAAGCTTCTGATTTACGAACATGGCGTTGCAATCATTTGAGGTAACGGACTCTGGCGATGGGTTTGTAAGCTTTTGGGCATTAAGGTCTGCCATATATTTTAGTGCCTTTAAGCCGTTTTCGTCGTTAATGATAACCTTTCCGTCCTCGCTGAAAAATTTGTTTCCGTACATTCTAAGGTAAGCTAGGTTCCAAGTGTCGGCTTGATTGTTTTTAGCGTACAGCGCCATTGGGAAAATATCCTTAGGAAGCTTTTCCTTTAGAGTTCTTAAAATTGTAAGATACTCGTCAATTGTCCATGTTTTGATTTCCGAGGCTTCACCCATCATGCTTTCAAGGCCGGCTTGCTTAAATAAATCGGCGTTATACGCCAAGGTGCCGGGCATCTGGAAGAATGGGTACACATAAAGGTTGTCACCAAAACGGCAGCCCTCCAAAATTTCTGGGCTAATGTCCTTTTTGGCTTCATCGTCAATAATATCGTCTACCGGAAGGAAAATTCCCGAGTGAGACATGGAGCCTACTGTGAAAACGCCCTCAAACAAAATATCCGGCTGGGAGCCTGTTCTTATGCTGGTGGAAATTTTTTCGTCACGCTGCTCTCCTGGGATTACCTCTACCTTGACAGTAACGTTTGCTTTGTCGTACTGCTTTGAAAATTGGTCTGCGGCCGCTTTAAAGAAGCTGTCATAATCTGCTCCCGGCTCGTCTGGGGAGAGCACGCCCTTCCACTGAGGGGTGAGCCAAAGGGTTATGGATATGTCCTTTTTCTTTGCAGGAGCTTCTTCCTTTGGTTTTTCGCTTGGGGTTGATGGAGCGGTAGAAGCTGCAGCAGGTGCAGCAGGAGTCTGTGGAGCAGATGAAGATGAACAACCTGCAAGCATAGATAATGTCAACAATCCAGCCGTTACTACTGTTACTAATTTCTTCATAATTTCAACCTCCTTAAATTTTAACTGGAATATATGCTTATAAATTAGTTGGTAAATAAGTATAATTTTGCACTTATTACCAACAAAGTAATATTAACACACTTGAAAATAATTTTCAATATATTTTTAAAAAGAAAATTATTTTATTTTATGCCATTACCCCTTTAATTTATCTTCCTTATGGTGTATTCTTAAGACAACGTTGCTTTGCAGAGGAGAATTTAAAATATGAACCAAGATGTTATTGACATTTTGACAAATAAATACAGTACCTTTACCAAAACAGAAAAAAAGGTAGCAGATTACATTT
>CAYWBF010000078.1:0-9287 GCA_964456085.1 uncultured Eubacteriales bacterium | reverse complement strand
AAGGAAATGGGAACAATAATTAAGGTAAGCGAAATAATAAAGGAAAAAAGTTACGAGGAAATAACCCAACTGGAGGAAACAGGGAAAACAAGGGCATTTATAAAAATCGAGGACGGTTGCTCAAACTTCTGCTCCTACTGCATAATCCCCTACGCCAGAGGCCCAGTAAGAAGCAGACCGGCACAGGATGTTATAGACGAGGCGGCAAAATTAGCGAAAAATGGATATAAGGAATTAATTCTAAGCGGTATACATATAGCCTCTTATGGAAAAGATTTAATTAATACCGATTTGCTATCGCTAACACAAGCGCTTCATAATATAGAAGGCATTGAGAGAATACGCTTCGGCTCCTTGCCACCTATGACCATCAACCCTCAGTTTCTTGAAGGACTAAAGGGTATGACAAAGATTTGTCCCCACTTCCATTTATCCTTACAAAGCGGAAGCGACAAAATTTTGGAGCTAATGAACAGAAAATATACGTCAGAGCAATTTTTACACGCCACAGAGCTTTTAAAGGCTGCCTATGACGAGCTATCCCTTACTACAGATATAATTGTAGGCTTCCCTCAAGAGACTCAAGAGGATTTTAACCAAACAAAGGCTTTGGCAAAAGCAGTTGGCTTCGCAAAAATTCATGTTTTCCCCTTTTCTCCAAAAAAAGGTACAAAAGCTGCGGAGATGGACGGGCAAATTTCTAAAAACATAAAAGAAGAAAGAGCCAAGGAGCTTATTACTCTAAGCAACCAGCTTTCACAGGAATATAAAAGCAGGTTTGCGGGTAGAATCATGCCTGTACTGTTTGAAGAGAGAGACAAGGACAATATTTACAAAGGCTTAACATCAAACTATTTGTCTGTAAAGCATAATTCCAACGAGGATTTGCTTAACAAAATAATTAATGTTTCATTAACCACACATAATTTAAGTATTTGATACACTAGCCTAAGATTTTTGCAACTATTTTTCAAAAATTAATATTATAGAATTGCTAGCCAAAGTCAGAAAAAATAAGAAAATAATAGACGAAAGCTTCAAAAATAATTTGCATAAAACAGGAAATTATATTATTATAAAAGTGAGTAATCCAAAAACGGCAAATTAGTGGGTGATGTTATGAGCGATTTTAAAATGTCTGAAACTCAAAAAATCGGTAGCCTGGAAAAGATGACCAAGACAGAGGTTAAAGAAGCCTTACAATTAGTATATAAAGCCTTAAAGGAAAAAAATTATAATCCTGTAAATCAAATCGTAGGATATATTCTCTCCGGTGACCCTACTTACATTACAGGGCACAACAACGCAAGAAGCATTATTTCCAAAATCGAGCGTGACGAGCTTCTTGAAGAGATTGTTTATTTTTATTTGGAGAATTGTATTTATTAGGAAGCTAGGACGCTAGGGGGTTTGGGGGAGTGCAGCTCCCCCAAGACTGTAGTCGACTCAAACCACCACCTACTTCTAGCAGGTGGCAGTTTACTAATTATGTAAATAAATGAGATAACATGTGTTTCTTTAAATGAGGGATAAGGCAGGGTTTTATTTTTATGCGATTAATGGGGCTGGACTACGGCGATAAGACGGTGGGCGTGGCGCTAAGTGACGAAACGGCTCTTATTGCATTCGGCCTTGAGGTGATTGAGCGAGAGCGTGAGGAAAGTATTAAAAAGACTGTTGCACGGCTTTCGGAAATAATAAAGGAGTTTGAGGTTTCGGAGATTGTATTGGGCTATCCAGTTAGCCTTAACAATACCCTTTCGCTTCGTTGCGAAAAAACCTTGGCTTTTAAGGATAGGCTTTTACGAAACTTCAAAAAAATCCCTGTTACCCTTTACGACGAAAGGCTTACCACAAATTACGCAGAGCGAAGTCTTTCTATGGCTGGGCTGAACAAAAAAAAGCAAGGGCAGGTTATTGACAAAATTGCTGCCGCTATTATTTTGCAGGGGTATTTAGATTCACGAAAGAAAACTAATGAAAGTATAAGAGGTGAAAGTTAATGAAGGGTTTTAACGACGACGATTTAAACGATAATGACTTTGAAGAGCTAGAGGACGGCTACGATATTGTGGCTTTGACAGACGAGAACGGAAATGAAGTAGAATATGCCGTAATTGGCGCAACTAAGCATAAGGATACTGAGTATTTGTTAATTGTGGAGCTTAGTGCCGTAGAGGACGAGGAAGCCGATGCTTCCATTATCAAAAAGATTCAAGAGGATAACGAGGATTTTGTTTTTGCATTGGTTGAGGACGATTCCGAATTTGAAGAGGTTGCCGCACTTTTTGCGGATAATAACGAGTATTTTGATTTTAGCTGGTAATAATAGTGCCATGGCAATATATTGCTATACATAATTTGGAGGTGACACTTTTTTGGCACAAAAAAAAAGTAAATTAAAAGTATTTGCCCTTGGCGGATTACATGAGATTGGTAAGAACATGACAGTTTTTGAGTATGGTAATGATATTATTGTTGTAGACTGTGGTGTTGCTTTCCCAGAGGAGGATATGCCGGGAATTGATTTGGTTATACCCGATTTTTCTTACCTAGTCCGTAACGCTGCTAAAATTCGCGGGGTGTTTTTGACCCATGCCCACGAGGATCATATTGGGGCTATTCCGTATTTGTTAAAGGAGCTTAACGTTCCTATTTATGCTACAAAGCTTACTCTTGGGCTGCTTGATAACAAGCTAAAGGAGCATCATTTGTCAGAGAGTACCGTAAAGGTTTGTGTTACTGCTGGTGAGACCGCTACAGTTGGAGTTTTTTCAGTTGAATTTATTAGAACCACGCACAGTATTGCCGATTCCGTTGCTTTATCAATAAAAACCCCTGTAGGTGTTGTAATTCACTCCGGGGATTTTAAGGTTGACTATACTCCTATCCATGGTGAATCTATAGATTTACAGCGTTTTGCCGAGCTGGGCAAAAGCGGAGTACTGCTGTTTTTGTGCGAAAGCACAAACATTGAGCAAAAGGGTTACACAATGTCCGAGCGAAGCGTTGGCGTAATTTTTGAGGGAATTTTTCAGCAGACCACAAACCAGCGCATAATGGTTGCTACTTTCTCATCTAATATCCACAGAATACAACAAATCGTAAATTCTGCGGTGAAGCATAGAAGGAAGGTTGCTGTCCTTGGGCGCAGTATGGTTAACGCTGTTACCACGGCTTGCGAGTTGGGTTATTTGCATATACCCGACAAGGTTTTGATTGATGTAACAGAAATCAAAAATTATACGGACAAGCAGCTTGTCATTATTACCACCGGCTCTCAAGGCGAGCCTATGGCGGCATTGTCACGCATGGCTTCCTCCGGTCACAAGCAGGTTGAGGTTAAGCCGGGAGACAAGATAATTTTAAGCTCCTCCCCTATTCCGGGCAACGAAAAAACTATTTCCAAGGTAATTAACGAGCTTTTGAAAAAGGGTGCAGACGTAATTTATGAGAGGGTAATGGATATTCACGTATCCGGCCATGCTCAGCAAGAGGAGATTAAGCTTCTTCACGCCCTTGTAAAGCCTAAATATTTAATGCCTATCCACGGAGAATACAGGCACCTGTCCTTGCATAAGGAAATGGCTGTTTCTCTTGGTATGAAGAAGGAAGACGTTTTTGTTATGGGTGTTGGCGACGTTTTGGAGCTTACCGCACAGTCTGCTAAGGCTAACGGTAGCGTTACCTCCGGGCAGGTTTTAGTTGACGGCTTGGGCGTTGGAGATGTGGGTAACATTGTTCTTAGGGACAGAAAGCATCTTTCCCAGGACGGCTTAATGATCGTTGTGGTTTCCATAGAAAAATCCACTGGTGAAGTTGCCGCAGGTCCGGATATTATCTCCAGAGGCTTTGTTTATGTAAGAGAAGCAGAGGATTTAATGGACGAAGCTAGAGCTGTAGTTAAGGTTGCGCTTAGCAAATGCCAAGGCAGAGATTGGACTTCTATTAAAACCGTCATCAAGGAAACTCTTAGAGAATTTTTATGGCAAAAAACAAAACGTAGTCCAATGATTTTGCCTATTATTATGGAAATATAAAACTTACTTTGCTGCAAATGCAGGGCTGTGAATTAAGAGTGTTGGGATAATCTAGGTTATTTCAGCACTTTTGGTATGTAGTCATATGCAGAAAGGATATTCCTATGGAACAAATATTACAAAAAGCCAACGAACTTGTAGAATCCATAAAAAACAGCAACTTTTATAAGGACTACAACCTGGCAAAATCAAAAATACTTCAAGACCAAAACCTATATCAAAAAATCAAAGCCTTTAAGCAGCTTCAATTTGAATATAAAATGAAGCCTGACCCCTCCTTTGAGGAGGAGCGTGCTGTAAGCGCCCTATATACAGAGCTTATGCTTAACGAGGACGCAAAGCTGTTCCTTAAAAACGAAATGGAGATAGTAAAGCTGCTATCCCAGGTTTTTAATCTTATCGGCGAGAATTGTCAAATAGATTTAGAGCTATAAACAAAACAAAGCCCCAAGGCAACTGTTAATTGCCTTGGGGCTTATTTTATTTTGCATAGTCAATAGCTCTTGTTTCCCTAATTAAATTTATTTTAATTTGACCGGGATATTCCAGCTCTTCTTCTATTTTCTTAGCCACGTCCCTTGCAAGGTGTACAAGGTGGGCATCGTCGATTTCCTCGGGAATAATAATAACGCGAAGCTCTCGTCCTGCTTGTATAGCGAAGGATTTTTCAACTCCGCCGAAGGTTTCTGCAAGGCTTTCCAGCTTTTGCAACCGCTTGATATAGGATTCAAGTGTTTCACGCCTAGAGCCTGGCCTTGCTGCCGATATAGCGTCGGCGGCCTGAACGATTATAGAAATAATATTTGTTGGCTCAACATCCCCATGATGAGCCTCAACAGCATTTATAATCAAATCTACCTCTCTGTATTTCTTGCACAGAGATACGCCAATGCTTACATGGGAGCCTTCAACGTCATGGTCAACGGCTTTACCAATGTCATGCAGAAGCCCTGCTCTCTTTGCAAGCGTAACGTCCACTCCAAGCTCTCCGGCAATAAGGCCGCTTAAATGAGCAACCTCAATGGAGTGCTTAAGAACGTTCTGTCCATAGCTGGTTCTAAATTTCATTTTGCCCAGCAAACGTATAAGCTCGGGATGAATACCATGCACGCCAACCTCGAAGGTTGCTGCCTCTCCCTCATCGCTAATCATTGTTTCTACTTCTTTTTTGGCCTTTTCAACCATTTCCTCAATGCGAGCAGGGTGAACCCTGCCGTCCAAAATTAGCTTTTCTAGGGCAATACGTGCGATTTCCCTACGCATTGGGTCGAAGCCGGACAAAATTACGGCCTCTGGGGTATCATCAATAATTAAATCGATACCAGTCAAAGATTCAAGTGTTCTTATATTTCTGCCCTCACGGCCGATAATACGACCCTTCATTTCATCATTAGGCAGGGTAACTACGGATACGGTAGTTTCTGTTACATGGTCAACAGCGCAGCGTTGTATAGCGGTAGACAAAATATCCTTTGCCCGCTTGTCCGCCTCCTGTTTAGCCTTAGCTTCCATTTCCTTAATGAGCACCGCGGACTCAATTTTAACCTCTTCCTCAATGTTGGCAAGGATATACTCCTTTGCCTGTTCTCTTGTGAAAGCGGAAATACGCTCAAGCTCCTCGATTTGCTTAGCCAAAACTGCGGCAAGCTCCTCCTTGTGCTTTGTGGTAAGCTTATTAAGCTCTGTTTTCTGAACCTCAACAGCCTCCATCTTTTTTTGAAGCTGTTCTTCTTTTTTCTCAAATGACTCGCTTTTTCTGTCAAGTGCTTCTTCCTTTTGAAGAATTCTTCTTTCCAGACGAGTTATTTCGTTTCTACGTTCCTTTGCCTCTTTTTCTGCTTCATTTTTTGTTTTAATACTTTCCTCTTTGGCTTCAAGCAAAATTTCCTTTTTCTTGGCCTCAGAGGCTTTTTTTGCGGATTCAATAATATTTTCGGCTTCTATTTCAGCCGACCCCAATTTTGACTCTGCTACTTTTTTTCTATAAAAAACACCAATGAAAAAACCCAAAATTCCACAGAAAACAGCAATAATAATTATAATAATAATTGTCGCTGCTGTATTCGTCATATGTGTTTACCAACACCTCCCATTTTAGTTTTATATTAAAGTTTTAAAAAATTATAATAAATAATCACAATAAATTCTTAAAAATTCTCAAAATCAACAAAAATTTTAATAAAGAACTTATATGAATAGTTATAGATAACCATGTAATTTTATAACTTTTCGAGATTATTGTCAATATGCTTTGAATGATTCCTATGAAATTTTTAATTGAAATAATCCTAGCATTTTTCAGTAATTTATGGTAATATCTTTTTTGAAACGAGGTGTATGTATGTTTTCAAGGGTCGTAATAAAGCTTAGCGGCGAGGCGCTTGCCGGCAGCTGCAAAGGCTTTGACGATGGAATTATTAACAGGATTATTGATGAAATTAAACAGGCAATGAATTTGGGCGTAAATGTGGCAATTGTTGTTGGCGGCGGAAACTTTTGGCGTGGGCGCTCTGCCAAGCCGGAAATGGATAATGTTGCAGCAGACCAAATAGGTATGATGGCTACTGTTATGAACGGGCTGTATTTGGCTGAGGCTTTTCGGCTTAACGGCATAACCGCCAAGGTTATGACACCTTTTTCTGTGGGTACCTTTACTGAGTTATTTCAAAAACAGCGTGCCCTTGAATATTTTAGAGAAGGTAAGGCTATCATTTTTGCAGGAGGGACAGGCCACCCTTTTTTCTCCACAGACTCCATAGTTGCCTTAAGAGCCAACGAGCTTGAAGCAGATTGTGTAATTTATGCAAAAAATGTTGACGGCGTTTACAACGCCAACCCAAGTGTAAACAAAGATGCAAGAAAATATAAACGCATTTCCTACAGGAAGGTTATTGCGGACAACCTTGATGCCGCCGATATTACCGCAATGCAGCTTTCTACAGCAGCAAATATCCCCTCGGTTGTATTCGAGCTTAAAAAGGAAGGCAGTATTTTGGCTGCGCTAAGCGGCTTTGATGAGATATATAAAATCGGCGGTACATTAATAGCGAATGAAATAAAGGAGGAATTTTATGTCTAGTAGCGAGTTGAAGTCATTTGAGGAAAAAATGAAGAAAACCATTTCAAACCTAGAGTTTGAGCTTGGCACAATCAGAGCCGGCAGAGCAAACCCACATGTTCTGGACAAAATTATGGTAAATTACTACGGAACCCCAACGCCAATCAACCAAGTAGGAAATATTACCGTACCCGAAGCAAAGCTGATTCAAATTCAGCCATGGGACTCCAGCCTTCTCAAGGAAATAGACAAGGCCATCAAAGCCTCCGACCTTGGCATTAACCCAACAAACGACGGAAAGGTTATACGCCTTGTATTCCCAGACCTTACAGAGGAGCGCAGAAAAGCACTTACTAAGGAAATTAAGAAAAAAGGCGACGATTTTAAGGTTGCAGTTAGAAACGTTAGACGTGACGCTATTGAAGCCTTTAAGAAAATGGAGAAGAAGAGCGAGATAACCGAGGACAAGCTTAAGGACTTAGAGGACGAAGTTCAAAAGCTTACCGATAAATTCGTAACTCAAATCGACAAGGTTATAGACGATAAAAACAAGGATATTCTTTCAATTTAACTACCGGTAACCAAAAACCTATAGGGCTTGCAGCTTAATTACAGCAAGCCCTATAGGGTTTTTATTACTTAGGAATTGCCCTTAAATTAGTTGCACTCATTTTTAAAAACCCACTTGAACCATGTGGGATTTCAAAAATGAGTGCAACTTATTAAGGAACAATTCCTTATAGGAGAAAACAATGTTTGAAAAGCCAACCTTAGAAAATGTTCCTAAGCACATAGCAATAATAATGGACGGAAACGGCCGCTGGGCATCAAAGCGTGGACTGCCCAAAAACCTTGGGCACAAAGCAGGAGCAAAGACCCTTAAAAAGGTAGCTACACTTGCCGAGGAGCTGGGGGTCAAATACTTAACTGTTTTCGCTTTCTCTACAGAAAATTGGAAGCGCTCCTCCGATGAGGTGAGCGGACTTATGCAGCTTCTTAACGGCTATCTGGATGATTACATTAAGGATACCAAAAAAAATGATATGCGGATTTCCGTTATCGGAGATACAACCGTACTGGAGCCTATACTTCAGGAAAAAATAAAAACTCTTACAGAGCTTTGTGCTGAAAAAAAAGGGCTTCGAGTAATAATCGCCTTAAATTATGGCGGACGGCAGGATATTTTAAACGCGGTAAAGAGACTTAGCTTCGACCTTGCTGACAATAAATTAACGGTACAGCAAGTAACAGAGGATATTTTTTCAGAATATCTGGATACTAAAGGCATACCTGACCCAGAGCTGCTAATAAGAACTAGCGGCGAAATGCGTATTAGCAACTTTTTGCTATGGCAGCTTGCTTATACAGAGCTTTATTTTACAAAGAGCCTTTGGCCGGACTTTAAAAAATCTGATTTTGTTGCGGCAATTGAGTGGTATCAAAAACGTGATAGGCGCTTTGGGGGAAGAAGTTAATAAAAGGACTGATGTTATGTTTAAACGTGTGGCTTCCAGTGTAATTGGTTTTCCAATATTAGCCTTTCTGGTTTATATAGGGGGATTGCCCCTAAAGGTCTTTATTTTGCTTATTGCCATTGTGGGAACAAGCGAAATATATAACGCTTTCTCTAAAAAAACCCTTCCTGTGCATTGGGTTGGGTATTTTTACGGCATGGCCTATGTGCTTTTGCTAAATACAACCTATGTAAGCTTTAGGGTTTTTATAGGCGCCTTTGTAATTACGGGGTTAATCTTCCTTGTATTATTCTATGGCAAAAACAACGTAGTAGACTGTGGAATAACCTACTTTGGCTTTTTTTATGTCGTCTATATGATTTCCTTTATTTTTCTCATACGGGACAGCGGCTACGGAAAATTTTTTGTATGGCTTGCCTTTATTAGCGCCTGGGGCTGCGATACAGGGGCTTATTTTGTAGGTATAACTATGGGTAAGCACAAGCTTGTGCCTGTGCTAAGTCCAAAAAAGACTATAGAAGGCTCCATAGGCGGAGTAGTAGTTGCTGCTGCCTTGGGAGGTATTTACGGATATTTGGTTTCAAACTTTTTCTTGACTGACATTAATATTTCAATTTTTTGTACCATCGCCTGTGGTATAGGTGCAGTTTTTGCCCAAATTGGAGATTTAGCTGCTTCTGCCATAAAGCGTTTTACAGGCATTAAGGATTTCGG
>CAYWBF010000077.1:0-9332 GCA_964456085.1 uncultured Eubacteriales bacterium | reverse complement strand
GCTTCGGACTTGGATATACCGCCTACGGCTACACCATTTATGAAAATATTTGGGTAAATATTGTCCACCAGCACGGCAGCCTTCATTTTAGTGTAGTTTTCGTAGTACATATAGCCAAAAACAGATAATGCAACTGCAGCGGTTAAAATAAGAAGCAACAGAAAATTAAAAAAGAGCCTATTTTTTCTTCTTGCGGGTGTTTGCCTTACTTCAGTGCTTATTGACATTGTCAATGCTCCTCATACAAATTCTTCTTTAAAAAAAACCAAGTTAACACTTCTCTAAGTTGTAAAACTAAGTCTAACTTAGTCGAAAACAACATTTTTCCTAAAGAAAGTAGAATAAGTATTAAATATTATTAATAATTATATAATATTGCACAACGCTTAGCAATATTCTAATGATAGTATCTTATGACATTTTTGTTATAATTTAATTAAGTTTTTGAGAATCCTCGCTGCTGCTGGGGCAGCCTAGCAGAAACCCTACGCTTCCGCAAACTATATCACGTAGTTGAGAGATAGTGGCTACAGTTTCAGTTCGGATTAGATTTAAATTTCTTACTATTAGCAGCACAATTAAGGATAAAAGACCAATTGTTGTAATAATTATAATTTGCAACTTGCTTGGGAAGGTATAATCTATTGTTTGGATTGTATTTGTGTTTACTACGGTTGCAGCTCCCATAGATACCTCATCAGACTGTATTTCAGCAGTAAAGCCTATTTTGCCTATTGGGCTTTCAGTGGGGGAGGTTGGTGTTTCGTCGTTTAGAGGAATCGGCTTAGGCTGTACGCTGTAGGTGGTATCTGAAACTACTCTTTCAGAGTTGCTTACCTCAGTCTTAATAAAGTTTGAGCTGACCAAGTATCCGAAAATGGAAGCGATGGTAGTTCGTATTACAATATCAATTAATTGGGTTTGATCGTTGTTCATTTCTACTACAAGCACTCCTAGTATGCTCTGAATGAACAGCACCGCTAAAAACAAAAGTATACATTTATCAATAAGCTTTATTCTGCAATTAAATTTTCTTTCATATTTTTTATTTGCCATATACACTCCCTGCCTTATAATTTTAAAAGGGTTACTATTATAATATTAAGCAAATGAAATATCGTGTTTTGTATTTTTGAGCCTTTGAAATGAGCAAAAAAAAATAAGCCGCAACTCAATTTATGAGTTGCGGCTTATTTTTTTATTAATCAAAATTTTATTAAAGAGTTACCCCATCTTTAAAAATAGCAATATCCCTATAGTCATTCTTCTCGTTATTAGTTTTCTCGCCGGAGGCTACCTTTAAAATATACTCGAAGAAATCCATGCCCAGCTTATCCAATGTTTCGCCCTCAAGCAAAACTCCAGCATTATAATCAATCCAATTAGGCTTCTTTTTTGCTAAAGCAGTATTGGTTGAAATTTTAACAGTAGGCACAGGAGCGCCAACAGGCGTACCACGCCCGGTAGTGAACAGTACAATATGCGCCCCAGCAGCTGACAGATTGGTTATTGCCACATTGTCATTCCCTGGGCCATTAAGCAGATTTAACCCCTTAACAGTTACCGTCTGCCCAAAATCCAATACGTCCTTAACGTTTGAGGTGCCACCCTTTTGAGTACAGCCAAGCGATTTATCTTCTAATGAGGAAATGCCGCCCTTTTTGTTACCAGGTGAAGGATTCTCGTAAACCTCTTGGTTATATCTGATAAAATATTCCTTGAAATTATTAATAAGGCCAACTGTTTTGTTGAAAACCTCTTCATTAATACAGCGGTTCATTAAAATAGTTTCAGCGCCGAACATTTCGGGCACTTCTGTAAGAATAGTTGTTCCGCCGCACTCCACAAGTAAATCGGAAGCTCTTCCTACTAACGGGTTAGCAGTTATTCCGGAAAAACCATCGGACCCGCCGCATTTTAAGCCAATAACAAGCTTATCTGCGCCTACCTTCTCACGTTTAAACTGCCCGGCAAAGGCAATAAGCTCCTCAATTTTCTTTAAAGCTTCCTCAACCTCGTCGCCTTCGTCCTGTGCAACAAGAAATTTAACCCTGTTCTCATCATAGCTGCCAATAATTTTTTTAAATTCTTCAATATTATTATTTTCACACCCAAGGCCTAAAACCAAAACCCCTCCGGCATTAGGGTGATTAACAAGCCCGGCAAGTGTCTGCTGTGTCCTTAAATGGTCAGTACCAAGCTGAGAGCAGCCGTATGGGTGGGAGAAGGAGAAAATTCCATCTGTGGATTCAGCTAAAGACTCCCCAAGGCGTTTATTTGCTTCCTTAATAATTAGCTGAGCCGTATTGTTAACACAGCTTACAGAATTAATAATCCAAATTTCATTTCTGACCCCAACTTTGCCGTCCTTTCTTACATAGCCCATAAAACCCATATCTGTGCGTGAAGCCTTTTCCTCGGCAAGGGCAGGGGAGTAGCTGTATTCCAATACCCCTTTTAGGTTTGTCTTAAGGTTATGAATATGAACATGACTGCCTTTTTTTATGTCAGCAGTAGCATGACCGATAGGACTTCCATATTTTATAATGTTTTCTCCGGTGGCAATATCCTTTAAAGCCACCTTATGTCCAGAGGGTACGTCCTCCAAAAGTGTAACCCCATGCACAGTCTCACCGCAGGCAATGCTTTCCACGGCAACAAAAACATTATCCGATTCATTTATGATAATAGCCTTCTCGTTTAACATAATATTCTCTTAACCTCGCTAACTATGCTGTTTTTCTCAATATTTTTAAGATGATGTGCAACTGCTTGGCTAAAGCCTTCAAGCTTGTTTAAATCTGTGCCCCAGAAATCCTCACGGGCACAAAGCTTTGTGCTAAGCTCATCAAGGTTGCTGCCGTTTTCTGCCCAAAGCTTTTGGAATGCTGTTAGAACAGGAATATCGTCGCATATTTTGTACTCTTGGCCGTTCCTACTACCAATAAGTGCGCCATCAACTATCTCTCCGCCTTTATAAAATGCCGCAAGGGCAGCAAAAGAAAAGGTTAGAACGTTAGGGGTTTTGTTATAAATTCTGTAGTATTCCAAAATAGATGGCATAACCCTTGCCTTAAACTTAGACACGGAGTTTAGTGATATGCTTAAGAGGTAATGCTTAATAAATGGATTGGCAAATCTGTCAAAAACAGCATCAGCAAAAGATTTAAGGTCATTATAGTCTAAAGTCAGTGTAGGAATTATTTCGTCAAACAACGCCTTTTTCAAGTAGGCATTAAACAACTTGTCCTCCATTACCTCGCCAACAGTATTAAACCCAGCCAAATATGCGCCAAGCACCGTAGCCGTATGGCTGCCGTTAAGTATTCTTACCTTTCTAGCCTTATAATTAGTAACGTCCTCGGTAAATACAACGTCATAGTCTGTTTTATGTAATGGAAGCTCTTCCTTTAAAATAGGAAGCCATTCTGTTGGGGCTTCTAAAGCCCAGAAAAGAAATGCTTCGCTGGTAACAAGCAGTTTATCCTTGTAACCCAATGTATTGCAAATTTCTTCGGCTTCATCACGAGGATAGCCGGTTACAATTCTGTCAACTAAAGTATTCACAAAAAGGTTAGATTCCTTAACCCAATTTGTAAATGCCTCTTCTAAGCCCCATTCCTCGGCGTATTGAAGTACGATTTTGCGTAGGGTATCGCCGTTATAGTCAATTAGCTCGCAGGGTATAAAAATAAGACCCTTTGAAGCATCGCCGTTAAAGGCTTTAAACCTTTCATACAGCAAAGCACAAACTTTTCCAGGGAATGAAGCTTGAGGCTTGTCCTCTAGTTTCTCTCCTTCTTTATATGAAATACCCGCTTCAGTAGTGTTTGATACGATAAACCTTAGGTCGGGATTTTTAATGCATTCAAAGTAAGCGTCAAATTCAGCATAAGGATTTATGCCTCTTGTTACGCTTGTTACCAGCTTCTTGCGAGATACTGGCTTGCCCCCCTCAAGACCTCTTGCTATTGCAGTATATAGCCCTTCTTGTTCATTAACAATGTGAACCATTCCTTGATTTATTGGCTGGGCAACAACTATGCCGCCGTTAAAGATGCCCTTTGAATTAAGCTCATCTATTAAAAAGTCCACAAATGCCCTCAAGAAGTTTCCTTCACCAAACTGCAACACCTTTTCCTTTAAGGGTGCACTTGTCCCCAAAACTAGTGAAGCGTCCAAGCAATCGGTTGTGTCAAAGATTTTCCTGTTAAGCTCCAACATATTTTACCTCCTTTACAGCCTTTATGGCCGTTTTTTTTATTATAGTATGAAACATTACCATTGTCTACGCAAAAAATAGATAGGCTAATACTATAGAATTTATGCAAAAATTTCCACTATTTAATATGTTTTCAGCAACTCCCAAAAATTTCTGCCTACTTTGGAAATATAAGAATCCTTTAGCTTTATGGCTGATACATTTGTTGTAAGCTCGCTGTTGTCTATGACTAAATACTGAAGCTGGGGGAAGCTTATAACCTTAAAAACATTTTCGGGAACAAGAGCAATGCCAGATATTGCACATGCCCACTGCATAGCCGTCCTCGCGTCGTCACATACGCACACTATATTTGCCCTGTATCCATGCTTTATAAAAATCTCGCTTACAATTTGCTGAAATCTGCGGTAAACGATTAGAGGTTTGTCAACAAGATAATTTATACTAATAGGGCTTTCTTTACCCGAATCAAAATATTGGTTTAAGGTGCTTTTCGAAAGAGCAGCAACCATAGGCTCCGTTTCAAGGCAAATACAATTAAATCGCTCAAAGTTAAAGGGTGTTCTTACGATTCCTATTTCAAACATACCTCTGGTGAGCATATCCACTATGCCGAAGGTATTGCTTTCGTATACCTCAAACTTCATATTAGGGTACTGCTTACAAAAATTAATAAACTTTTCATTAATAAACACGTTGCAGGAGGAAGAAATTGTACCTATGGATAAGGTTCCCATAGTACCTGCGGCAAAATCAGTAAGCTCCTTTTTAGTTTGCTCCGTTAGCTCAACAATCCTTTGGGCATGTTTAAGCAGCAACCGCCCGCCGTCAGTGAGCTTTATTTCTCTGGAGCCTCTTACAAAAAGCTGAAAGCCCAGCTCCTCCTCAAATTTTTTTATGTACTGACTAAAGGGTGGCTGTGAAATATTCATTTTTTTTGCCGCAAGGGAAATTTTCCCTTCCTCAACCACCGCCAAAAAACACAATAACTGTTTTATTTCCATATTAAACGCCGCCTAGAGCAGTCCCTAACGGAAATGCATAATATATTTTTATGGTATATTTTGTATATAATATTAGTATTATTCAAAATTTTACATATATTATATACTTAATCAAAGAAAGGAGCAATGTCATGTTAGCGCTGCTTAAATTATTTACTGCCTTTTTTAAGGTAGGAGCTTTAACCTTTGGGGGTGGATACGCAATACTGCCCATACTTCAAAAGGAGGTAGTAGAAAAAAATAATTATGCAACATGGCAGGAGGTTTGTGACTACTACGCCGTTGCCCAATGCTTGCCGGGAATTATTGCCGTTAACACCTCAATACTTATTGGTTACAAATACAAGGGCGTGGGTGGAGCGGTGGCTGCCGCCTTTGGCGTGGTGTTTCCTTCGCTAATAATTATTTTGTCCATAGCTAAATTTATTCAGAACTTTTCCCATATATCCTATGTGTCCTATGCTTTCAGCGGAATTAGAGTAGCTGTGTGTGCGCTAATTATTGAGGCTGTAATAAAAATGTGGAAATCCGGAGTTATCGACTGGAAATGTATTATTCTGTGCTTAGTTTCTGTTGCGTCTTTAATATTTTTCAAAGCTTCGCCTATGCTTTTGGTGGTGTTCGCAATAGCCTCAGGCATTTTAATTAAGTCCTTTGAAAGGAAAAGAAGCATATGATTTACTTGATTTTGTTTTATGAGTTTGCTAAAATCGGGATTTTTGCTTTAGGTGGAGGGCTTGCATCTATTCCGTTTCTTTATCAGCTTGCAGAGAAGTACAGCTGGTTTGACGTTGAAATGCTTTCCAATATGATTGCCGTATCCGAGTCTACCCCGGGACCTATCGGAATAAATATGGCAACCTATGCAGGCTTTCAAGCCGCAGGGATTTTGGGTGGAGTAGTAGCAACATTTGGAACTATTGCCCCGGGGCTGATTATTACAATGGCTGTAGCGAAAATGTTATCAAGGTTCAAGGATAACTTTTATGTAAAGGCTGCTTTTTATGGAATAAGGCCGGTTGTAACAGGCTTAATTCTATACGCTTGTTATCAAATACTTACACTTTCTGTTTTTGAATTAAACAAGTTTACAACCGTTGGAAATATTCTTGATATAGTGAGCTTCCCTAAGCTAATTTTGTTTTTTGTAGCGCTGTTTCTAGTGCTGAAATATAAAAAGCACCCTATTGTATACATTTCGGGTGCGGCTGTTGTTGGTATATTTTTAAAACTATAGAGATTTGCTGTTCAAAACAAAGCCCCATTGAATAAATACATTCAATAGGGCTTTGTTTTTTTTGTTAATTGATAGGTTGAGGTATTGGGGGAGCTACACTCCCCCAAACCCCATAGTATTAGTATAAAAAATAATAAAGCCTCTCAAAAAACAACCCTGCCGCAAACCAGACAGGGGCATAATCAAGGCGGATAACATCATCTACTTGGTATTTACAATGAGAATAATCCCACGGGCAAATATCCTTAGCGCTTAAAAGCCTACCCGTCACATACTCAGCAAAAAATATGCAAAGGGTATATACACCTCCCCTTATAAAAAAGTTATATCCGCTTACAAGCCTAATAATAGGCTCCAAAAAAACAGCCATACCATAAATAAAAAACATCCATATAGAAGTAAAGCTTCTTAGGCTAAAATCCTTCTTAAGCAAGGAAATGCCCCCTGTCCATAAAACCTCAAGGAGCAATCCTATAAATCCATAAATGATAAATCTAATAAGCATAAAAATATTATGTGCAGAAAGAAGTTTTTAATCCTCTATATAACAAACCTGTTTTTACCGTTTTCCTTAGCAGTATATAGATTTCTGTCGGCTATCTCAAACATAACCTCAAAGCCACAATCCCTTTTTGAATAACCGGGCATGTAGTCGGAGGAGGCTATGCCTACACTTACAGTTTTGTTAATGCTAAACTCCTCGTTGATTTTTATTGACATACCGGCAATGCCCTTACATATCCTTTCAGCCAACAGGGTAGCAGATGTTTTGTTTTCGTCAAACAACATAACAATAAATTCCTCACCACCGTAGCGTATGGCTATGTCGTTTTTGCGGCAGAGGATTTGGAGCTTTTCTGAAACAGCCTTAAGCACAATATCTCCGGCATGATGTCCATAGGTATCGTTAACCAATTTAAAATCATCTACGTCAATAACAAGCATGGCTACGTTACGGTTGCTTTCTATTGTAGAGCGCACCTTTGATTTTAGGCTCATGTTAAGATAAAGTCTGTTGTACAGTCCTGTAAGTGGGTCACGCCTCAGCTTTCTTACTACGAAAAACATAGTTAACCACAAAACTGTGACAACCAGTGTTATAGAAAGAGAAACTACAAGAATGTCTGTTGATTCTGAAAACACCATTGAGAAGTCTCTACTAGGTATTAAGCTCACTACAGTCCAGTTTGCCCCTGTTTCCCAAACGCTAATGGGGGCGAAGGCAAAAATATTCTTGCCCATTAAGGCTGTTGCTTTGTTCCCCCATTTTGTTTCGTTAAACATTTCTTCTAGCTGGGGGTAGACCTTACAAAACTCATCAAAATCATTTAGCCCGGGTATAGTGGAGGAAACTACGTTTCCAAAACTATCTACGATTGCTATTTGTGCGCCTTGGGTTTCTAAACTTTGGCTAATTTTGTCAAAAAAAGCTTTTTTTAGCTCTATGGAGCACGCCCCAATAAATCGGTCGTCTTCCATAATAGGGGATATAATAGAAACAATATAGGTTTTTTCTCCATTCTTGTCGTAAAACATTGGAGGACTGACATAGCTGGAAGGATTGTTTTTTACATAGCCGTACCAGCTGTCATTTTCAGCCTCCCCGTCCAGAGCAGCAGAAACAGAGTACCCTTTTTCCTCACGCCAAACGAAAGGCAAAAACCTGCCGTCCTTTCCGTAGGCTTCATTGCCCGCGAACAATACATCGCTGCCGTCAAAGGCGTTGGGTTCATATATGAAATTTAAGCCGTGATAATCCTCATTAACGTCCAAAAGCTGCATCATTAATGCAACTACAGCGTTTCTGTCGGCGTAGCCATGCTTCCTGTAGGTTTCCACACAGTTTTTCATCGTTCTTAGCGCCGAACCCATTGCTTGGAAGCGTACTCGTATAAGAGAGGCACGTTCTGATGTTATTTCGATAGCATTTTGTTTTAGCGTGTTGTCGGTTATATTTAGCATGGAGTTAAACAATATAACGTTAAGCACCACAACAAAAGCTATTAGTATAACGGTCAAAGAGATTATAAGCTTTTTATTGGAAAAAATTTTTAAAATTATAGCAATCATCTCCGGGGGAAATCTAGCAAATATTTAGTAATCTTAAAAGTTTTTAAATTAAGGTGAGTTCGACGAACTCACGCTAATTTATTATCTTAATTTCAGTATTTGTGTAGTAGTGCTTTAATATACCAGCGTAATCAAATCCTTTGTCAAGCATACCCTTAACGCCATTTTGGCTCATGCCAACGCCGTGTCCATTTCCTCCGCCTGTAAACTTCACAGATTTAAGACTTCCGTCGCTGTTATACACCTTATCCATAACAAAAAATCCACTGGGCATTATGGAGTAATTTGTAACCTGTGTCTTATCCCCACGGTTAATAATAATGTTTTTGCCGTTCTTTAAATATTTCATGGGACGAATGAGAGAGCGCACGTTAAGCTCCGTATTTATTAAAATGGTAGCTTCGGTTCCGGTGATTTTCATTTGCATGATGTTTCCGGCTTCTCCACGCTTGGTTATTTCCAAATCCTTAAGGGCGCCTATTTTTTCTATATCTCTTGTTCTGAAATAGCCATTGCTTTGAAGGGTTTTAATAAGCTGAGGGTTTGCGGTAAAGCGAGGCTTAAGATTTTCGTTTATAGAAGCGGCTATTTCCTCCGCTGTCATTTCTACATTCCACCTAAACCAAGCAAATTTACTGTCATAGCTGTCTAAGGCAGAAGGCTCCAGCGTAAAGAAACGCCGTGCGTTTTCCTCGTTACGCAAATCTCCGTAATCACCGCCTTGGTACTGTGGCTTGGACTTCAAATATTCTTGGGTAGTGGTAGGAAACTGCATAGTAATAGGCTTTGCCCAAACCTC
>CAYWBF010000076.1:0-9582 GCA_964456085.1 uncultured Eubacteriales bacterium | reverse complement strand
TCGCCAGTTTTTTTGAGGAGCATGAGCTTGAAAAAATGTCCATAGAGGACGGCAACGGAAACAAAGCAAAGCTTAGCCGAACCAAGGATAACGGTATAAAGGTTGAACATTCATCAACTGTAATTTTATAGGCCGGATTTTGTTAAGTACATAGGTTTGCTTATATTGTTCTTAATAAATAGACTTTAGTGAATTTTCTCTTGCAATCTTTGTATAGCTATCATATAATATGAATACAATAAAAAAAGGAGTGCGCTAACACTCCCTTTAGCCGTAATGCAAGGTGCAGCGGCTAACCCTGTAATATGTATAGGTGCTAACCGTCCGTAGCTTTGCTGGCAGGGGCGGTTATTTTTTTGTCAACACTTCTATGAGCTTAATGATTAACGTTATTAACGCCAATATTACCACTATAATTTCAAATGGTGTCATAGTGCCACCCCCTTTCGGGGTTAGCCGTTGACTGCACCCTGCTTTTACAGCCATGTTGAGTATATCATAATGTCAATTTTTTTAAAAGATTAACTATTGAAGTTTTTGTATATATATCGTATAATATGAATACAATAAAAAAGGGAGTGCTACTAACACTCCCGATGCACAAGCCGCTTTAAAGGCGGTAGGCTTGCAGTTACATTGTGTTGCTAATAACCGCTTGCCATTGGGATAGGGGCGGTTATTTTTTTTCCAAGAAATATATGTAAACAAGGATAATAAAAAAATCCCAAACGTTAGCATTAAAATTAACGCTCCGTATACTGACATGGCTCTCACCTCCTTCTGGAGATGCAAGCTTACAGTCCTTATGCTTTCGTGCAAAATTATTATAACATAATGCTTTGTTTTTTAAATACTACCATAAGCTCGCCTATGTCGAAGGTGAGCTTTTTTTGTGAAATTACTCAATGTGTAGCAGTCTAAATATATATTTCTGAATAATTAAAAAGGGCAGCAGCTTGACGATTTTTTCAAGTCGTCAAGCTACTGCCCTAATTTTATTTGGCAAAATATTATTCTACAATTTTTTCTAATACTTCGATATCATCGTCGGTAAGCTTCCATGAAAGCGCCTTTAAATTTTGTGTAAGCTCTGATGTATGTTGAATGCTTCCTATTATTGAAGTTACACCCTGTTGCTGTCTTAGCCAGTTTATAGCTATTTCATTAATGGGTCTTCCTATTTCATGACCGAAAACTTTTATTTTATTTACCTTTTCATAATATTCAATAAAGCCTTCGCCGTTAATTTTTGGATTATTGCTTCTTACGTCGGTGCTTGAAAAATTGCCCGTTTTCTTAAACACACCGGCTAATGCACCTTGCATTAGTGGGCTATATGGAAAAAATGCAAGACCGCCAGCCGCACAGAAGGGGAGAATTTCCTCACGAGTTTTGTATTCAAGTCTGCCGCCATGATAGCTGTCTGGGTTTTGCTCCAAAACGTTGTACAAGCCTTGCATGGAGGAAATTTCTGTCATTGAAGCTATTTTCTCTGCTTCATTTACGGAATAGTTTGTCAGTCCGAAGTATCTTATCTTCCCAGCCTTTTTGACTACCTCAATAGCCTCGATAGTTTCTTCTAATGGGGTAGAGTGGTCAGGCCAATGTAGCTGGTATAAGTCCAGATAGTCGGTTTGAAGTCTTTGTAGGCTGTCGTCTATTTCCTTTAATATGCTTTCCTTTGATAGAAGCTTCCTAGCCTTGCCAGACTCATTCCATACTAAGCCGCATTTGCTTGCTAGGAAAACTTGGTTTCTTTTACCCATGGCAATGGCTTTGCCTACTATTTCCTCTGAATGACCCATGCCGTATATGGGGGCTGTGTCAAAAAAGTTTATTCCGCTGTCTATGGCGGCGTGTATTATCCTAATTGATTCCTGGTCATCACAGTTATCCCAAAAACCTTTCCCCGAAAAAGCCCAGCAGCCTAGGCCTATTTCTGATAACGGCTCTTTTATTTTAATTACTTGTTTATAGTTCATTTTTGTTCCTCCGAATATTTTGACTACTTTCCATGGAAGCGCACCTGAATGTAGATTCTATGAAAGCTTCGGCCAATACCCCTTATTAGCCTCAATCAAATCATCTAAAATACTCTTAGCAACCGCCGCGCTAGGAACAGTCTTTGACAAAGTAATAGCCTGCCAAAGCTTTTGATAAGAGCCTTCAACCCATGCGTCTACTGTAAGCTTCTCTACTGCGTTTTGCTGCTCCATAAGCCCCTTTTGGAAGGTAGGAATACTTCCCACACAAAGCGGCTCTGGCCCATTACTTCCCACTATACAAGGTATCTCTACCATTGCGTCCTTAGAAAAGTTCTCAATAGCTCCGTTATTTTCTACAATAAGCAACATTCTCTCCTTTGTGTTATAAGCGATAGCTCTCGCCAAATCCACAATATATGAAGCATGTTCATCAATTTCAAAGCCGCCGCCTTTGGCCGTGCCTTTCTTAACAATCTCTTCAGCAATGCCAAATACCTTTTTTTCACGACCGTCCATAACCTCGTTGGCTCTTGTGTACTCCTTGTTGGAGTGTTCTACAACATAATCTGGGAAAAGGTAGTATTTTAAATAAGTATTAGGCAAATGCGATGGGTCAATAGCCAATACGTCCTTTGCCTTGCGGTAGGTTTCATTCCAGCTTGCGTCGTTATGCTGGGCTTGCTCTATGTCTACCATATAGCCGTATTGGCTTACATGCTCTTGAATCTTGGGCATCAAGTCGTTGCCCTCTTTATCACGAATATCTGTCCACCAGCCAAAGTGATTTAAGCCGAAGTATTTTACAACCATTTCTTTTCTTGACTTAAGCTTCAAAATTTTTGCTAGGCTAGTTTCAATGCCAATGGGCATATCGCAAATATTTAGTATTTTTGAATTTGGCCTAAGCCTTCTTGTTGCTTCCGCTACTATAGCCGCAGGATTGGAATAGTTAAGCATCCAAGCGTCTGGAGAATATTTTTCCATATAGTCTAAAATCTCAAGTATACCACCGATAGAGCGCATACCGTAGGCAATACCGCCGGGGCCGCAGGTTTCCTGTCCTACTACGTTGTGCTTAAGAGGTATTTTTTCGTCCTTCTCACGCATTGCATACTTGCCCACCCTAATATGTGCCATTACAAAATCCACGTCCGTAAAAGCCGCTTCTGGGTCGGTGCTTGCTTCAAACTCAATATGAGGAGCCTCCTCCTTCAAAAGAATCTTGCATGCCTCAGCAATTTTACTTTGGCGCTCTCCGTCGTTGTCATAGAATTTCAGCTTTCTTATTGGAAATTTATCTTGATTGTCAAGTAGCATAAGAACAATCCCAGGTGTGAAGGTGCTGCCGCCACCTGCTATTACTATTGAAAATTTTTTATCCATGATACAATCCTCCTAATATACATATAAATCCTAATTAACTTAATAGTTTCTCAAATTCGTCCCTAACGTTAGGAACAGTTAGACCAACAATTATTTGAACAGCTTTCCCGTCAGCCTTAACACCATGAGCACCTGCAACCTTAAAGGCAGAAGCATCTTGGAGCAAGGCTTCGTCTCTAAGCTTTACCCTTAGCCTTGTGGCGCAGTTAGTCACCGTATCAATATTGCCCCTGCCTCCCAAAAGCGTAAGGAAGTCCTCTGCCTTTTGCCTGTGCACGTCGCCACCTGTTTTTTTACCGTCGGCTGCGTGCTTTTCCTTATAGTCAGCTTTTGTAAACAAACGTGCCTCAACGTCGTCGGCTTCACGTCCGGGAGTTTTAAAATCAAATTTTAAAATTAGAAACTTAAACACGAAAAACCATATGGCTGTAAAAGTTAAGCCGATTAAAATACAGATAAGGTAGGTTCCGCCATGATTTTTAAAGTTGGGTATCCAGTTTAAAGCAAACCACTCAATTAGCCCAGCGCCAAAGTCTCCAACCAGACCAAAGGAGTATGAGGTTGCAGCAAGCAAACCGGCGAGTAGCGCATGAATAAAGAATAATGGCGGTGCAATAAATAGGAAGGTAAACTCAAGCGGCTCGGTAATCCCGGCTAAAACCGCTGGTAAAAGAGCAGGAATAATAATACTTAGTACCTGTTTTTTCTTCTCGGGCTTGCTTGTGAAGTAAAAGGCAAGAGCAATACCCAAGCAGCCATAAACCTTGCTTAACCCATGGAGCTGGAAGCCGCCCCCGGGGAATAATTCCTTTAAGGGGGCAGTAGATGCAGCGATTTCGTTAAGGTTTAAAGCCCAAGACGATTTTAAGCCGCCGCTTACTATTGCCGAGTCAAATACAAAGGGTGAATATATAAAGTGGTGCAGCCCTGTAGGGATTAGCGACCTTTCCAAAAAGGTATATATACCAACCCCAAGTGTACCACTGCTGACTAAGAAGGCTTGCGCAGATAAAATAGCAAGCTGAATCTTTGGCCAAATAAGCGCCGTAGCAAAAGCCAGCGGTATGCTTGTAATAAAGCCTAAAATAACCACGAAGGAAGAACCTCTAAAGGAGCCTAAATACTCCGGCAGCTCTGTGTCGAAATATTTGTTATGTAAAAACACAGTAAAACCGGATATGGCAATGGCGCCCAGCATACCTGTATCAAGGGTTTTTATGCCAGCAATAGTAGTAAGTCCCGAGGCACCGCCCACGTCCATTGTAAAGTCTACCCCAAAGCTAGGCCCCCATAGGGTTAGTATTGCGCTTAAAAAATATTGAAAGGTCAAATATGTAACAAATGACTCCATACAGGCTCGTGCGTTTTGCTTCTTGGCAAGCCCCACAGGCAAGCCTATAGCAAACAACAGCGGAAGCTGTCTGAAAATCGTCCAAGCGCCTTCCTCCACAATCTTCCAAAATTTGTACCAAAGTGTAGTTTCGGCTGCCAGTGCTCCCATAACAGAAGTGTTTTTAAACAAAATGGAAAATCCCACAACCACACCGGCAAAGCTAAACAGCAAAACCGGCGTGAACATTGCTCCGCCAAAGCGTTGAAATTTCTCTCTCATAATTACCTACCCCTAATTAAAGTAATTCTTGAAACAAGTAGAATTTTAAAAATTGGTATAACAAAGCAACTTCCATATAAACACTGCAGAGATCTCATAACCAACAGTATAAATATATACAAAAAAAATGCAATAGCTTAAAGGGGTTTGGTGAATTTAACAACCCAATTAAGCTATTGCACTTTTTGTGTGAATTTTCACAAGACTAGGGAGGGTGGGGGAGTGCAGCTCCACCAAGTCTTTGTATCCCAAATACCCCAAACCTGTAGTTTATTTTATCTTATTTCTGAAAATTATGTATTTTACCAACAAAAGCTCGATTATTATGTAGTAAAGGGTGGTAGTTTCAAAATTTACGCTTGTGCCTGTGGTCACAAATGTGCTTGTCATGTAAATATTGTAGTTGCTTAGGCTAGCCAGCCGATTTTTGTTTAGCTTTGTAATTGAAATTATAGTTATGTTTTTCGCTACAAGCTCCTTAGCAAAGCTTACAATTTTTTCCGACTCCCCGGAAAGGGAAATTAAAATCATAACGTCGTTATCTCTAATATGCTTTAGCATACGCTCAGTTTCTTTGTCTCCCTCGAAGGCTGTTACAGTTTCGCCAATGGACAGAAACATACGTTGCAGCTCCCTAGCAACTGTGCTCTGTACAGCTCCCGAGCCGTAAGCAAATACTCTCCCTGCGTTATAAATTGTACGGCAAACGTCTGTGCAGTCTCGTTTTTGCATCTCGTCAATAACCTTTTTACAGTCGTCGCACACCATAGTCAGCACTTCTTCGTCGGGTGATTTAGGCTCTACGCTTTGCAGCTTAAGGTAAACCTTTAGCTCGCTAAAGCCGTTCAGGCTAAGCTTCTGGGCAAACCTGGAAATTGTTGTTCTGGATACGTTACACGCCTGTGACAAATCTTCGATATTCATATTCATACATTTTTTACGGTTCCTGTCTATGAAGTGCCAAATATGTAAATCTGTTTCGCTTAGTCTGCCATAGTTTCTATTAATAAGCTCCTCCATGCTTTTTAATCCCACCAAATACCTCACCCCTTTTTATATAATTATAAATCATTTGGCTTAATAATCAAGCACGTTCGCAGAAGCAGCGCCTAACTGGTCATTGCTTCTGCGAACTACTCTTGAAATAATTATACCTTAAAGAATGCCATCATCTGACGAAGCATCTCAGCTTGTGAATTAAGCTGCTCCGCAGCGGCGGCAGATTCCTGTGAGGTTGAGGAGTTATTTTGTACAACTTGTGAAATTTGGTCAAGACCGATTGAAATTTGAGCAACGGCTTCGGCTTGGTTATTAGACGAGATTGCTATTTGCTCAATAACGCCAGAAACATCGGCGGCGTTTTCCACTATGACATTAAGTGCCGCAGCTGTTTCCTTAGCAATCTGGGTACCATGGTTAACCTTAGCGATAGAATCCTCAATCAAAGCGGTAGAATTTTTTGCCGCTTCTTGACTTCTCACCGCGAGGCTTCTAACCTCCTCAGCCACAACGGCAAAGCCCTTACCCTGAGCACCGGCTCTTGCAGCTTCAACAGCAGCGTTAAGCGCTAGAAGGTTTGTTTGAAATGCAATGCTGTCTATTACCCTAATAATTTTGGAAATATTGTCCGAGGCTTCCTTAATACCCTCCATGGATTCAAGCATAGCCTGCATTTCTTTGTTACCATGCTTGGCGTTCTCCATGGATTTTATTGAGAATTGGTTGGCGGATTGTGAATTTTTAGCTGTATCTTGAATTTGCTCGCTTATTTTTTCTATGGAAGCGGTCAGCTGTGAAATAGCGCTTGCTTGCTCCGTTGCACCCTCTGCTAAGGACATGGAGCTTGAGGAAATATGCTTCGCCCCGTCAAATACTTGATTTGAAGCGGCAGAAATATCCGATATGGTTCTGCTTAAGGAAGCGGCAATTGTATTTATGGAGTCCTTAATGGAGGTGAAGTCGCCAATATATTCTCGTGCAATACTTACGGTCAAGTTCCCGTTTGCCAAGGCAGACAGTACGGCGTTGATTTCTGTTATATAAGAAGAAATAGTTTTAACTGTATCGTTAAGGGAATTTTTTACTACAGCGTACTCGCCACTGTAGTTACCATTTACGGCAGTGGTCAAATTACCTCTGGACATTTCATGCAGCGCCCCGGAAACCTCCTTAAGTGGAGCGGCAACAGCACCAAGTACATTATTAAGCCCAGCCATAAGGTCAGCCCAATCACCCTTGTACTTATCAGTGTTTATTTTTTTGGACAAATCACCAGCCATGGCAAACTTTGTTAAATCCATAACCTCAGTGTTAACGGACTTAATAGCCCCACGCATAGCATCAATGGCTTCGTTAATAAAAACCTTCTTACCAGGGAGCCGCTGTATGTCTGCGTCAAAATTCCCATTTACAATCTCCTGCACACAAGACATGGCGAGCTTTTTTGTCTCAATATGCCCACTAACCATCTGGTTAATAGCAGAAGCCACGTTTTTAAAGGTTCCGGAAAAATCATTTTCGTTTATACGGTGGTCAATTTCCCCAAGGTCATGGTTTTCCGCCATTTTAGAAATAGAGTCCATAATGTGATTAAAGCTTGCAGTAACCTTGTGAAAGCTTCTGGTAAGCTCGCCTATTTCGTCCCGTGCCTTTGTTACACGAATATTGGAGGTAGTATTGCCGTTGGAGATTTCAGCAGCTATTTTCACCAATTCTTCAATAGGCCTGGAAATAAGTCTAGCTATAATAAGTGCGATAACTATAGATAGTACAATAATTATAAACATAACAGCAATCATTGCAGTTATTGAGCTTTTAACCGACTCCACAATATTTTTGCTGGAGGCATCGATTTGGCTGTAGGCAGCGCTGACCAATTCCTGTACCGAATTGTCAATGTCTGTGCCAATGACGGCTCCATTGCTTAATATATTTCCAATGCCGTCGGAGCGTTTGTTTTGTACTATGTCCATAACCTTGTCGTATATATCCGTTTTATATTGGTGTATTTCAGCTTGAATCGTTGCAATACCCTCTTTTCGCTGAACCTTTGTCTGGTTATCAAATACGGTATCCTTATCCACGTAGTTAGTATATTCCTGTATTCTGTTGTTAATAGTATTTAAGGACGTATCAAACCTTGATGAAAATGAAGCAACCTTTTCGGTATTATCTGAAAAATACGCTATGGACGCAACACAACGCTGCATTTCTTTAAAATCCTTTGAGATTTCAAGTAGGCAGTTAATGCGCTTTTCGGGATAGTCGAGCAAATACTTAAACATGACGCTGTCGCTGGAGAGGTTTACAACAGCAAATACACTTAAAATAATTACGAAGGCGATAATAATGGAGAATCCAAGCAGCAGCTTGAACCTAATTTTAAAATTGTTTAACATATTAAGTATCCATCCTTTTTAAATTAAAACATTTATTATTTAAACATTCCCATTATCCAAAGTTACAATACCTAAATTTTGTCTGTTTGGGTATCCATTTAATTCCTATGGAATTGATCCTTGATTAGTTGCACTCATTTTTGAAATCCCACACGGTTCAAGTGGGTTGTCAAAAATGTTTAGTGCAACTTATCTAAGGACAATTCCTATAGCCAATTCTAAGGAATAATTTGCAACAATCCAACCAATGTGTATAATATAAGAAAACAAGGAGAGGGGTAAAACTATGGCAGACATAGTAATAATTGGAAATGGACCAGCAGGAATTTCTGCGGCGCTGTATACCCAAAGGGCAGGGCTTGAAACAGTAATAATAGGCAAAGACGCAGGAGCGCTGGAAAAGGCAGACAAAATCGAGAATTATTTCGGCTTTGAGCAGCCCATAAAGGGTACGGAGCTTGTTGCCCAAGGTATATCCCAGGCACGGCGCATAGGTGCCGAGGTAATAACCGACGAAGTAGTGGGGATTGCCTATGATGAGGGGTTTGAGGTGAAAACAAAAAATACTCTTGTTAAAGGTACTGCGGTAATACTGGCTACAGGCGCAAAGCGCTCGGCACCTCCCATAAAAGGGATTAAGGAACTGGAAGGTAAAGGCGTAAGCTACTGCGCCGTGTGCGACGGTTTTTTTTATAGGGGCAAAAATGTAGCTGTTCTGGGTGCAGGGGACTATGCACTCCACGAAGCAGGGGAGCTAATGAATTTTGTGGCCTCCGTAACAATTCTGACAAACGGCAAGGAAATGGAAATAACACTACCTCAAGGCGTAGAGCTTATCACAAAAAAAATAAAGGAGCTTTCCGGTGAAGGTGTACTTAAGGAAGTAATTTTTGAGGACGGCAGCAGCTTGGAGGTATCGGGTCTGTTTGTAGCAGAGGGTGTGGCAGGCAGCGCAGATTTTGCAAGGCACATAGGCGCAGCCGTAACCGGCACAAGGATAGACGTAGACGAAAATATGAAAACTACAGTAGAGGGATTGTTTGCCGCAGGGGACTGCACAGGAGGTTTACTGCAAATTTCTAAGGCGGTAAGCGACGGAGCAAAGGCAGGTACAGCGGCTATAAAATTTGTAAGAGAAAAGAAGTCTACGAAATAAAAAAAGCAGCCATGAATAAATCGATAGAAATTACCGATTTACTCATGG
>CAYWBF010000075.1:0-9601 GCA_964456085.1 uncultured Eubacteriales bacterium | reverse complement strand
ATATTCATTCCGATGATTATATTAAGTTGAAACAGCATGGGAGGATTTTAAATGACTAGGAAACAAGCATTACATATGGCTTTGGAGGCTTTGACTGACGAAGCTGCTAAGGCTAAGATAAATGAGATTATTAATGATATGCCACTTACTAATTGGACTAAGGAGGCTATTTTTGATAGTGTTGAGCAGTTTATTTTGGATAATGGCAGAACCCCTACTGCAACAGATTTCAAGAAAAAAGGCTTACCTCCACATACGGTTATTAAACACCGTTTTGGGGTAAGCCTGTCTGAATTTTTGAATATGTATTATCCTAGAGAAAAGCCTAAGGTTAATTCTAAGGTTTATGGGCATAAATCTGCTGAGGAGTGGTTGGAGGTTTTTAAGGGGGAGTTTGAGAGGATTCAGCCACGGTCTGCGGAGGAGTATGATAGGAAAAGAATGGCTGGTACGCCGTGTTGGAGTGTTATTGCCAAATATAGTAAAGTAAATTCTTGGTTTTTATTATTAAAAAAATCTAACGTTAGGTTCACTAATTCGCTTATAAATAAAAGGCTTGCATATGAAGAAGTTAAAGTTGTTATTAGTAAAATTATTGTACTTGATGAAATAATGCAATTTAATAGCATGCAATAAATTTTTACATGCTCCAAATCTCCATCAATGCTAAAACTGCGTAAGGTTAAATAAATCTATTATTGAGCTTCTTTGCGAGAAACCAAATTCCACAGAGCTTGGGGCATTATCTACTTTATTCCCCAGTGCCATGATTAATGGTAATATTGGTTTGCATTCACTCTTACGTGTTATCTCTATCTTTGGCATAAAAAATCCCCCTTTGTGCTTTTCTTGCGTTTAGCACTTTTCGGGGGATGCTAATTATTTTTTTACCTGCCGAATGTGGGTAAAAACCATCTATTACCCAATAAAAGTTTAAAAAAACGAAAGCCGTTAGTCACTCGGTAAAAAGACTTGCGCTTTCGCACCGACGTGGGTGTGGATGGTGCGTTTGCGCACTCATCTACATCACCATCTTTATAACCCTTTTTTATTTTATCCTTGACATAGGGTCCACTTTATTAATTACTTTAGGCAAGACAGACCTTTTTTATACGTCGATAAACTGCTACCAACACTAATCGCTGTAAAGAACTTCGGATAATATGCCTTTCCTGTTACAATTACCAGCTATGTAATCACTGTTTGTTGGTTATAGGTTTGTTAGAAAGATAGCGTAATGAAATACCTGTTTTAAAATCGTACTTTGAAAAAGCATCCGATAACGATTTTGCTAAATCATGTCTAGATTTGTAGAAATACTCTGATGAGCTTAAATTCGATAACGAAGCATTAACTAGCTTTTTATCTGCTTCCCTAAAATCTTCAATTTTGTTTAATGTTTCTTCACTAAACAATTCTTTAAGCCGCGATTTCACAGCACCTGTGTAAATTTTCATTGCAATAAACCAAGCTTTATCCTCTGCCCATATCTGGACATTATGCTCAAACTCCAAGCCATACTCTTGGTAGTGCTTACGTATAGCTTCTTTTGTAAAATTATCCAGCATATCTCTTACTCTTTCATCAATTTTGTCAACCAATACTATAAATACAACATGTTCATTTAGATCCAGCCACTCACCCTTTTCAGTATTAAAAATTTTTAAGCAATAATGAAACATTCCCCTGGATTCTGTTTCAGAGTCCTTCATGACTCCGTCAAAACTTGGGTCTTGCTTTTCATCGTATGACTCACTTTTGATAGAATGCACACCGCACCTAAAAGTAAAATTTTTAATAGTATATCTAAAAGAATACCTTTCATCAAATTTCAATTCAGTTTCATTGCATAAATCATTGGCTATACTTTTGATGCTTGAGGCGTCATTATTAGCAGCCCATACTTCAATTTTTTTATTGTATATTCTCTTTTGGTAACATTCCAATATTTCTTTTAAAGTATTTGCCTCTAATTCTGAGGTGTTGCAGATTTTACCAATACACGGAATTGACAAAGAGTATCCATAAATCTGAAACTCATCCCCACCCTTTCTTGCAACAGCCCACTTTCTTTCAGGCATCAGACCGTCATTATACATATTGTAGAATTCATGAAACTCCAAAAGTTGTTTACTGAAAAAAGACAGAATAGCATCACCAACTGATTCAGACAATCGATCATTGTAAGCCTTAAATGAACATATGTCAATATAAACAGTGTTTGAATAACAACGGCTATTTTTTTTTAAAGCACATTTAGGTTTTTCATAAAACAAATCAAGATCGCTATTCAAAATGTTTACGCCAAAATTGTTACTTAATTTTGCATCTTCAATAAGCTCCTTATTATTTATGGAATATTGCTCTAGCCATCTTTCGGCACAGTTTAAAAAGTTATTACAATTCAACGCCTCTACCCCTCCAATACGCAATACCTTCAAACCAGTTGTCAACAAGAAAGTTTAATATATTGTCGTCGCTCAAATTTTCTTTGAAGCAATTGGGGCATTGATTGTTCCCAATTCTTTTGCAAAGTTCTTCATAAACGTCACAAATATACTCGGTAAGCTTTTTAATAAATAACCTGTATTGATCAATATAAACAAAAACGTTGCTAAAAAAGCTATACTCGTCTGCAGTTAAGTAATCCTTGACATCTTGTATCTGTATTCCGTGTTTTCGGCTTAATACAACTACAACAACAGCAAGACGCAACAGATATCCTGGGTCGTTTTGAGCCCCTACGTCCTTTTCTATTTCTAAACCGTCTGCAATTCTGTTCTCATACATATATTTGTAATGAGCCTTAAGATACTCTACAGCATTAAGACCACAAAACGCTGCCATAGCAATATCGGCATGAGACTCCTTTAAAACTCTTGCAAACAACTGAACATAATCCCCATCGTTAGCTAAATCCGTGAGAGATTCTATTAAAAGTGCTAAAAAATTACTATAATTAACATCTTCATTAAAATCAACTAAATCAACTAAATAAACTACCACAGATTTAAGCATATGTAGCCATTGACTTTGAAATGTATCAAGACGCTCCAAATAATCAAGCTTTTTTACCCGTGGGTGATTATATACAGAGTCAAGAAGGGTTTTAACTTTCTTATAGTTAAAGCCTTTATTTTCGTATATGTTGCTTCGTCTATTTAATTCTGAGTCAATGTTAAGCAGAACGTAATTTTTTAACATATCATCAAGGGCTAGGTTCCTCTTTTCGTGGGTTTGATGGACATTTACATAATGTGAAACCTCATGAAATATAAATGGTATGCAATAATCATAATTATAGAAGGATATGTTAGGAAAATTAATAGAAATCAACCTTTGAGAACCATAAGGGCTTTGCTTGAAGTATTGCTTTGAATTCATAAAGTCTGCAAGTCCAATGGTTATAAATAAAGTCAATTTTTCCGGCAAATACCTTTCGCTAACACATGCCTTTCTTAATAAATTTTCATAAGCAAGCAGAAACTTTGCAGTGGAGCCAGGCGTGCCAACCTTGTCGCCGTCAATGTTCTCCAGCAAAATACTATCTGACTGAATAGACATAGGAATAATTAAGCCTATATCAATAAAGCATCTGGATATGATTTCACTTGTAAGGCTTTTGTGATTTTCCTTAATTATCATTAGAGCTGTTTTTAATATTTCAAAAACCTTTATTCCCGTTATTCGCTTATAGTCACTGTTTAATTGACTTTTACATAAATCCATAAGTACATCAACAGTATGAGTAACGGATATTGGAATAAACCTTCTTACCTCACAGCTTAATTCCTCTAATTCATTGTACAATCTCTGAGTATCCGAAGTTCCTTCTTTATTTGTTTCAGCCTCACCAACTGCACAAAGTTCCTCCTCGCTACAAGCATCGCCTTCATCCTTTAACACTACGAAAACCTGTGACTGAGATGACCTTACATAACTTGAATAATATTTGTTGCTAGGTGTAAGAGACAACTCTTGGCTTGGCTCACTGCCAATTCCAAGAAGCTTCACCAAATTTTTAACATAAACATCCTTTACTGTTACCTGAAAATCAGCGTCTCCCAACAACGTTGCCATAGTGCTGCTCTTTGGTTGTAATACTTGTTTAATTTTGGAGTAAAACCAGTCGTCTTTTTCTCCCGGTTTCATTAGTCTAAACTTAAACGAAGCACTGCACTTTTCGCTTTCGTCTACCATATTAATTTTTTTACTAAGAATAATGAAAGATGTAGAGTTAATGAAAAGCCTTGATACGCTATCTTTTGAAGGATATTGTATATCTCTAATTTTATGAGGTATACATAACAATGGCGTTAGCTTTTCCGATGAACAAAAAAGAACCAAGTCGAATGAGCCAGGTGTAAACAGTAATTGAAAATTAATATTTTCTTCACCTTTTTGGTCAATGGCTAAATTCTCGTTGGTTTTCTTAGAATGAACAGCTTCTCGTATTTGATTAGTGGAAATTTCGAATATTCTTTGTAAGGTTATATCGTTATTCCATGCGTTATAATTAAATTTTAACAGACACATTAAGAAAAAACATTTTTCCTTTTTGTCTTGCAAAAGCAACAGCTCTTGATCCTCCTGTGCAGTACCGAAATTGCTTATCACTAAATTTTGCCGAAAGGCATACAGTGAATATCTTAAGTACCTATAATTCTCTATTACACGACTAGGGTGAAATGCGAACATATCCTTTACGGAATGAAGTTTTGTAATGGATAGCTTATCAAAATAGCCAAGCGTTTCAAAATCTTCGCTTTGTTCAAAGTTAAGCCCATCCTCGTGGTTAGATTTCTGTGTTGCAATTCGTTTAAGCAGATCAATTCGATACATTTAATCACCTACTAATTTGTTCCAACAAACCATTGGAATCAAAACCAACAAACTTTTCTGTTCGTCTTTCATACAATTTGTTTTCGCCTAAAGATGGCACGTTGGATGGCCTACGAAAATTTGACATCTTGCCTAAGTAATAACGCTTATCTGTTTTTTTCTCAACACTCCCTCCTAGTTCTTTAATTAAATCCATAATTACGTCATCCTCAGTAAAGTGTACTTCGTCGCAAATATTTGATTTCATTTCATACCTCCTATTTTTTTTGTTTCATTTTACCTTAATATTTAAAACATTTCAATACTTATAATAACATTTCAATACTTTTAATAACATTTCAATACTTTTAATAACATTTCAATACTTTTAATAACTTTTCAATACTTTTAATAACTTTTTAATAGCATTTACAAATTTTTATTTATATATACTGCCTAAATTATCTGTGAAATAATATTCCACACTTTTTTAGGGAATGCGAGTAATTACAAAACCTAATCTTACTAATAATGAAATTGGAAAAACCGCATTTCTATAGTCTATGTTATGCTTCAAAATAGAAAGTGTTCCTATTTTTAATGCACTGAATTTGGCAACTTTTGGGGTATTTGCATACAAAAGGATTTTACTGCTAATGAAAAAAGCTTATTACTGCATTCTGCCCAGATGTTGAAGATTTCGGTCTGCAAAGTTAGTTATAATTAATGAGAACTGCCATATAAAATTGAGCGTATAATTTTTCACACCTTTCCTTTTTCATGGCATTTTTATATGATATAAATAATCAGTATTATTTATTAAATATAAATTTTTTGTATACTTTCTAATCTTTTGGCAACAACCCACGAAACTCCCTCAACTTATCCTCCAACAACTTCTTATCAATCAACTGCAAAGAATACTGCGAAACCAAAGTAGGAGAAAGATTTCTACTCATTGCATACTCAACCACCTCATCTTCTTTCCCAGCACAAAGAATAACACCAATACTTGGATTCTCCTGCGGCTTTTTATAGTCCCTATCAAGTGCCTCAAGGTAAAAATTCATTTTACCAAGATATTCTGGCTTAAAACTGTCTATTTTTAGTTCAAAAGCAACCAAACAAGACAATCCTCTATGATAAAATAGCAAATCAATAAAAAAATCAGTATTTGCAACTTGTACCCTATATTCCTCGCCAACAAAAGTAAAATCACGTCCAATTTCCAATATAAAGTTCTTCAGATTATGAATTATGGCTTTCTGCAAATCTCTCTCCGAAAATCTCTCCGGCAAGTCCAAAAATTCTAAAACATAGGTGTCTAAAAATTGTGATTTAATATTTCTATCCACAGCTACAGGCTCTAATTTTTGAGTTGAGAGCATGTAGCGATGAAAATATGCACTGTCAATTTGCCTTTGCAGTTCACGTGAGGAGTATTTTTCCTTGATACATAGGGTAATATAAAATTCACGCTCTTCCTTTGTTTTTGTTCCTGCTAAAATAGCTAAGTGATTAGTCCAACTAATTTGTGTCAGCAGTGCTGACACAAATTCATGGTCTTTATAGGTTTCATAAAATTGCTTCATGCGATAAAGACCACGCCGATTAAAGCCTTTAATCTCAGGGCAATTTTCTTTGATATACTTAGCCGTCTCATCAATAAAAGCTTCACCCCATGAAGCTTTTTCAGATTCCTTTGACAAGTATTCTCCAACATTCCAATACAACTTTATAAGCTCAGCATTTACGCTTTTTAAAGCGCTTTGCTTTGCTTCTTCAATCAAATCTATAATTTTATTTGCATAAGGTATAATCTCATTGCCCATAATTAAATCACCTATTTTCATTTTTAAAAGTGGATAAAGTTCTTTTCCAGGTTTCTTAGCCTTTCATATTTGCTTAAATTAATAATATAGCCAACTAACGCTATGCTTTCTAAATTAGAAGGTATAGCGTTTTTTGCTGCGTTGTTTTCATTTTCAAAGCTGAGTGGCATATGTAGCTGCTAAGCTAAAAATGCACCATAACTGCAATTAAAAGCAGAAAACGCCCTACAACATTAGTCAATATAATATTCGCAAGCAGTGTCTTTGGTGCCCCAAAGACATTTTTTGCTTGTTGGGTGACTCCCCAATCCCCTTCAAAAAAATTTGCTTACACATTTTTTTGTTAAGTGCGTTCAGCACTGCTACGGACATTCGCTAACGCTCATTTTCCTTAAAATAATCTCAGACATCATCTGTAAAAAAATAAATTATTTTATAATCGTTAGTATCGGTTTGCCCCTCAATTTTAATGTAATTGAGACTTTGCAGCTCCATGATAATTTCATCAAATTCTTTTTTTGAAATTTCATTTTCTTTAAAAAAATCATCGTCATTAGAAATGTCAAGTCTGTTATCCAAAACATAGAGTTGCAATTGCATGTACAAACCTTTTGCTTCCAAACTCAATTTTTTATCAGAAATAACTTTTCGTATCTGGGGAGTAATAACAGTAACATTATACTCGTCAGAACGCCCTAAAAGATAGTCGGTAGATACCTCAAAAAATTTAGCCATCTTTATTAAATTTTCATTACTTGGACTTTCAGTTGCTTCATATCTTTGATAGTTACGCTCATTAATGGATAAAGCGTTAGCCATTTGCCTTTGAGTTAACCCTTTTAAATTTCGTAATTCTTTTACTCTTTCGCCAAAGGTTGCCATAAAAATTCTCCTAAAATTTTTTAAAATCTATTGACACGAAGCATATGAGTCGTATATACTCAAATCGCTACGAATCATATATTTCGTGTTGTATTATGTCACGTTAATTATATTCATAGTATCACTTTTTTGCTTAAAAGTAAACCTCAATTTTGCCCTGTAGCAATCCAACTTCTCAACCCAAAAGGCAATAAAAAAACACTCAGACCAACCGACCAAAATTCTCAGAGTGTGTATCAAATACCCAAGCCGAAGCAAGGAATTAAAGTAAATTATAACTCTTTCCGGATTGGCATGTAAGCAAAAATTTTACAACACGTTTAAGGCGGTAATTATTTATTCTTTTTACAGTTTTAGGGATTACAAGCCGTTAGTATTGTCAAAAATAAAAATATTATTACCAATAAAAGGAGTGTGATTTTACGAAAATAACAAAGTATATTAACAATGAACCTATAGATGAAATAATTCAACCAATTTTCGTAAAAAGTGATTCCTTGCTTAAGATACTATGCGACGTAAAAAATCGAATTAACAATGATATAAGAAAAGAAGATGTCAAACCTATTTCGACAAAATCCAAAGCGTGATATTGTTGTTGAAAAAAATTTAATTATGTTATAAAATAGACTTGATAAAAATATCAAGTCTATTTTTATGTGTAGCTAAGTTTGAAATATTGCAGACAAAAAAAATAACAAAGCCAGCTTTAGCGAGGTGAAAATATGAATGAAAAAAAAGCCGCTTTGTACATACGTGTTTCAACAGACGCCCAACGAGAGGAAGGCTATTCCATTGACGCTCAAAAGGAAATGTTGGAAGCACATTGCAAAACAAAGGGGATAAAAAAATTTGAGTTTTACATTGACGGAGGATTTACAGGAAGTAACATAGACCGCCCGGAGCTTACCCGTTTAATTTCAGAAATAAAAGATGGTAATATAAGCTCGGTTGTGGTATATAAGCTAGACCGTCTTTCCCGTAGTCAAAAAGATGCGCTATATCTTATTGAAGATGTATTCAACCCTTACGGCGTTGATTTTACATCAATGAATGAGAGCATGGATACGGGAACCCCTATGGGTAGGTTAATGCTAGGCATATTGGCAGCATTCGCACAACTTGAACGTGAAAACATTAAAGAACGTACCCGTATGGGCATGAAGGAGCGTGTGAAAAGCGGCCTTTGGATGGGCGGGGGACGAATACCTTTTGGCTATGATTATGATAAAAATCAAGGAATCTTAATACCAAACAAGGACGCTGAAACAGTACGCCAAATATATGATTTATACCTTAAGGGTTACGCCCCCCAAAAAATAGCAACTATTTGTGGGCTAAAATATGACCGTCTTGTTATGCAAATTCTTATGCGTAAATCCAACGCAGGTTACATTGTATATAATGATGAAGAATATATTGGCAAGCACGATCCAATAGTATCTTTGGAAACATATCAGAGAACAATGGAAATGATGAACGAACGTGCCATAAATAGAACAGCCACAAGCGACTACCTACTTACTGGGCTAATCCATTGCGGTAATTGCGGAGCAAAAATGCGCTACCAAAAATGGGGCAATCAAGGAATAAAGCTTGTTTGCTACTCACAGCAAAAAAGTAAGCCATACCTAGTAAAAGACCCAAATTGCAAAAACGCAAAAATATGGGCAGATGAGGTAGAAGCCGTTGTTATTGAGGATATTCATAAGCTTCAATTCCACGATGAAAACGAAAAGCCACATGACTACCTTTCGGTGCTTTCCATATTAAATAAGCAGTACGAGCAAATCAGCCTTAAAATAAAGCGGCTGTATAATATTTACGCTGAAAGCGGTGATGAGCTTCTACTGCAAACCATCACAGAAAACCAAAAGGATCTTTCCGCAGTTCAGAAGCAAATAACCATTGAGCAAAACCGTTCTCAATTAAAGGCTCGTGTTGATGAGGTTAGGCAAATGGTAGAAAATATTAAGGAAATGTGGCCTTTAATGACAGTTCAGGAAAAGCAGCAGGTTGTGCGTTCCTGTATTTCAAGGATTGTAGTAACCAACGGAAACGTAGAA
>CAYWBF010000074.1:2005-9656 GCA_964456085.1 uncultured Eubacteriales bacterium | reverse complement strand
AGGCTATTCTAATATGTCAGGAGAAGGTAAAGAAGCATGGCCTTGAGATGAAGCTTATTAATGTAGAGCTTGCTTTTGACCAGACGAAAATAATATTTTACTTTACCGCTGACGGCAGAGTTGACTTCAGAGAGCTTGTTAAAGACTTGGCTGCTATTTTCAGAATGAGGATAGAGCTAAGGCAAATGGGGGTTCGAGACGAGGCAAAAATGCTAAACGGCATTGGGATTTGCGGCAGAAGCTTGTGCTGTGCTACCTTTCTGGGGGATTTTCAGCCTGTGTCCATAAAAATGGCTAAAGAGCAAAATCTTTCCCTTAACCCTACAAAGATCTCCGGTATTTGCGGCAGACTTATGTGCTGCTTGAAATACGAGGAGGACACCTACGAGTATCTTAACGAAAATCTTCCTAGAGAAGGCGACATAGTAAAAACTAAGGACGGACAGGGCGAAGTGCTCACTGTATATGTCCTTAGGCAGATTGCTAAGGTTGCTATTGTGAAAAAGGAAACGGACGACCCAACTATAGGGTTCTATCCTGTGTCGGAGCTTAAAATAATTAAGCATTCCAACAGAGGACGAGATGAAGATAAGGAAGCCGGCTCTGTATATGAGCATTGAGAACGAATTAAAGGAATTTGAAAGAATAGACGACCTTCATAGGAAGGGCTACAGGTTAATTCAGAATACCAATAGCTTTTGCTTTGGGATAGATGCGGTGCTGCTTTCGGATTTTACTAAGGTTAAAAAGAATGAGATTGCTGTTGATTTTTGCTGTGGTAACGGAATTATTCCTGTTTTGCTATGTGCTAGATACAGTGGGAAGAAATTTTATGGCCTTGAAATTCAGCAGGATATGGTTGAGCTGGCTAATCGAAGCGTTAAGCTGAACGAGCTTGTGGACAAAATAGAGGTTTTTTGCGGTGACGTAAAGAAGGCAGGAGATTTTTTCCAGAAGGCTTCTGTTGATGTAATTACAGTTAACCCGCCTTACATGAACGTTGGTGGAGGAATTATAAGCAATCATAGCAAAATGGCTATTGCTCGCCACGAAATTTTGCTTAGTCTGGCTGATGTTATTACTGCGGCTCGGCTTTTGCTTAAGCAGGGTGGGCGGTTTTATATGGTGCATAAGCCCCATAGGCTGGCTGATATTATAACTCTTATGCGTTCTAACTCCATAGAGCCTAAGGCGTTGAGGTTTGTTCATTCAACTACTGAAAAACCTCCATCTATGGTTCTTGTGGAAGGGGTTTATATGGGTGGGCCTATGCTTACGGTACATAGGCCATTAATCATTTACGGCAAGGACGGTCAGTATACGGACGAAATAAAAAATATTTATTGGTTGGAATGATTATGGAATTATCAGTTTTATTAGAAAAGGCGGATTTTCTGGCAAAAGGAATAGAGGCTTTTTTCGTTATTGTTCTTGGGTTTGTTGGGTATCTGGCTTTTAAGTTTGTTATTAAGCGGCTTATCCACAGTGCCAAGAGCAGAATGAGTGAGCGCAAGGTCAACACCCTTTACACCGTTTTACGAAGCGGAAGTAAGTTTACTATTGTTTTTTTAGTTGGAGTGCAGCTTATTTCCATTTTTGGAGGTACTACTGTAAATTCCGTGTTAACCGTTGCCGGAATAGGTGGTGTTGCTATTGGCTTTGGGGCACAGAGTATTGTTAAGGACCTTTTGCTTGGGCTATTTATTTTGTTGGAGGATCAGTTTGGAGTTGGAGATTTTATTGAGCTGGAGGGTAAATCCGGCGTGGTTGAAGCTATAGGAGTGCGAACCACTAGACTACGTAGCTTTGACGGCAATGTGCACATTATTCCAAACGGTGAAATCAAAATCGTTACCAATATGTCCAAGGGGTTTAACCGTGCTGTGGTGGACGTGCTTCTTACATACGACACGGATATTAATAAGGCTATAGAAGCTTTGAGTGATGAAATGCAGAAAACCCAAGAGGAGCAAAATACAATTCAAGGGCTGCTTTCCGTTCCTAAGGTTTTAGGTATTACACAGCTTGGTGAGAAATTTATTAATGTTAGAATAATTGCTGATTCTGCCATTGGAGAAAATTGGGCAATAGAGAGAGAAATACGGCGTCTTGTAAAGCTTCGGTTGGAAAAGGAGGGAATTAAGTATCCTTTTGCTCAGCAGGTTATTAAGGTAGAAAGCTTATAGTACGCTTACGGCTTCAAAGAATATATAATGAAAACCCCTCAATTCCTAGTAATGTTAGGAATTGAGGGGTTTTTTGTTGTTTTGAAATTTTAAAAAATTTCCTGTGTTATATGGACAATCTACATATGCATATGATTTATAAGGATTGGAGGCTGTACTATGAAGAAGAACGTTAGCATCAACCATATAGATTATACATATGCAATAGACGAAAACGGGAAAAAGTCTCTTGAGAGATATAATCCTAAATATAAAATGTGGGTTAAGCTAAGATTTAGCGAAGTCAGCCAAGGTAATTCTGTTACCCACACACTTTCAGAGCAGTTTGTTGCTGCACAGCTTGGCTTATTAAAAAGTTGGTGATTAAATGGATAATAAACGGGTTGCTTGCTTATATAGGGTTTCCACAAAGGCGCAGGTTGATAAAGAGACTAACGATATTCCTATGCAGCAAAATGCTTGTATGGATTTTATTAAGACTAAGCCAAGCTGGGAGCTTGTTAAGGAGTATACAGAGAGAGGGGTATCTGGCTTTAAAAAAACCGCCAACCAGCGTGATGTTTTACAGCAAATTCGGTCTGATGCCGAAGGTAAAGCTTTTGATGTGCTTTTGGTGTTTATGTTTGACCGATTGGGGAGGTTGGAGGACGAAACGCCTTTTATTTTGGAGTGGTTTGTGAATCAGGGGATTGAGGTTTGGTCTGTAAAGGAAGGGCAGCAGAAGTTTGAAAATCGTGCTGATAAGCTGATAAATTATATAAGGTTTTGGCAATCCGGTGGTGAGAGCGAAAAAACCGGCATTCGTGTTAAGGAAAAGCATACTCAAATGATAAAGGGCGGGCAGTTTTGTGGAGGGGTGGCTCCTTATGGATACAGGCTTGTTTGGGCGGATAAGGTTAACAGTAAAGGGCGTATGCTAAAAAAGATGGTAATTGATGAGGGAGAAGCAGAAGTAGTACGCATGGTTTACCGTCTGGCTACAGTAGAGGGCTACGGCGGTTACAGAATAGCTTGCATGTTAAATGACCGTGGCATACCCACACGAAAGAGCAGCAAATGGGGACTTACTGCTGTGAATTATATGTTAAGGAATCCTATTTACAAAGGGTATCCAGCTTATGGAAAAACTACTGCAAAAAGCGGAAAAAACAAGCGGCTTAAGCCTTATGACTGGATTGTATCGGAGGTTAGAGTTAGTGAGCTTGCTATAATTGATGAGGGTGTGTGGGATAAGGCACAGCGAATTCGCCGATCTAGGACTCCTGCTTGCTATTTGCCTGAAAACACCACACCCAATTATCCGAAGCAAACAAAAAGCCCCTTGCTTTTCACAGGGCTTATAAAATGCGGCTATTGCGGTTCTACTATGTGTTCTTATAGCAGCGTTGCTAAATGGAAAACCAAGGACGGTGAAAAGAGGGTTAGTAAGTCTTCTTATAGGTGCACCAGTGTTAACAAGGGAATTAAGTGTGAAGGACAGGTTACATATGTGCAGAATAAAATTGAGGAGCCGGTGCTTGAAGAAATCTGTCGATACCTTGATAGGTTGGAAAAAATTGATTTGGGTGTGAAAATAAATCAATTGTTGAAAAATCAGCTTCGTGATGAAGAGAAGGCATATAAGGCTATTCAAAAAGAAATAGCTTCTTCAAAAAAGGATTTGACGAAGCTGAATAACGAAATAGCCAAAGCGCTCCTTGGAAAAAGCTCTTTTTCCCCTGAGCAGCTTTCGGTAGCCATTGACCAAAAAGAGAGCGAGGTAAAGGCTCTTTTCCATAAGGAAAATGAGCTTTATGAGAAGCTTAAGCGAAATCCCATGGAGGTAAACCAAGCAGAAGCCATGCAAAAGCTTGCTCCCGATTGGAAGGCTGAATTTTTAAAAGCTGGCAACAACATAAAAAAAATGCTCATAGCGGAAATTATTGACAATATCACCGTTTACAAAGATAGAATTGAGATTGACTTTAGGTTTACAATAGAAGATTTTTGCAAAGAGTGTTAAGCTTATTCTACCTCTAGCACCGAAAAGGCTGTTGCATACTCGAGGCTATGGGATATAGACACATGGATTTTTTTTATACCGTATTGGGACGCCAATTCAAGAGCATTCTCGTGTAGGATTATTTCGGGTTTGCCCAGCTGGTTTACTACGACCTCAATATCCCTTAAGGAAAACGTCCTAAATCCTGTACCCAAGCCCTTTGCTACAGCCTCCTTTGCTGAAAAAAAGCCTGCATAAGAATTAGGGGACTTGCCCGTCAGCCATATTAACTCCCCTTCCCTAAAGCATTTTTTTAAAAAATGCTCTTTTTTTATTGCGGCGGACACTCTTTTGATTTCAATTATGTCCGTTCCTATACCGAAAATCATTTGCTTCCTCCTAAGTAGGATACTAATTGCACACTATATATTTTACATATTTTTTAATTTTTCCTATGAAAATAAATATCAAAATTGCAAAATTAATTATATTATTATATAATAGTTTAAATTTTGCAAATAATTTTTGTTATTTTGCGAAGTCAACTGGCTTCGTCAGATAAAAATTTTGCACAGGAGGACAATATGAATACTTTGCAGCTTGTAACAATTGTTACCTTATTTGCTTTTGCCGCCTTTATGATGGGTATTGGGGTATATAGCATGAAGGGGGCAAAGAGTATTGATGGTTTTTTGCTTGGAGGAAGAAAAATAGGACCTTGGCTTTCTGCCTTTTCCTATGGCACCTCTTATTTCTCCGCCGTTATTTTTATCGGCTACGCCGGAAAAAACGGCTGGGACGTGGGCTTTGCCTCCATATGGATTGGCGTAGGAAACGCCGTTTTGGGCTGCCTTCTTGCGTGGCTTGTGCTGGCAAAGCGTACACGCCAAATGACCTACGCACTTAAGGTTAAGACAATGCCAGAATTTTTTCAGCATCGATACCAGTCCCAATTTATGAAAATTTTTGCGGCTATAATAATTTTCGTTTTTCTGGTGCCATACTCCTCGGCTGTATATCGTGGCTTAGGCTCAATGTTTAACACCATATTTCCTAACGTTCCTGTAAACTACTGTATGCTTTTCGTTGCACTGCTTACCTCCTTTTTTCTTGTAATGGGAGGGTATGTGGCTTCTGCCTATACGGACTTTTTTCAAGGCTTGATTATGATTGTGGGCGTTTTGCTTATGGTGGTAATTATTACTATTAACCCGGTTGTTGGCGGCTTTGGGGCGGCTTTTACAAAGATTAAGGCTATAGACCCACAGCTTGTTAACGTATTCGGTGGCAAAAATTGGAGCTTCCTGCTTACAAATATTTTGCTTACAAGCTTCGGAACATGGGGCTTGCCTCAAATGGTCAATAAATATTACGCCGTTAAGGATAACGAGGCAATTAAAAAGGCTACTGTAGTATCTACTATTTTTGCGGCTATTATTGGCTTTGGGGCTTATTATACAGGCTCCTTGGGTAGGCTTTATTTAAACAATGCACTTCCTAAGGGCGGATATGACTTCGTTGTGCCAAACATTTTGCTTAACGCATTAGGTGGCGACGGCATTTTACCTAATCTTATGCTTGCCGTTATTATGATTTTGTTGTTGTCTGCTTCCATGTCAACCCTTTCCTCTATCGTTTTGACCTCTGCATCGGCTATATCCGTAGACCTATTGCCTTATGTTTCAAAATCCTTCAATAAAAATAACCAAATCGGCATAACAAGAATTTTGTGCTTTGCCTTCGTTTTGCTGTCTTACATATTTGCTACTTTAAATATTGCCATAATTGTATCAATAATGTCATTTTCCTGGGGTATCGTTTCCGGCTCCTTTATCGGGCCTTTTATTTGGGGGCTTTGCTCCAAAAAAACTACACAAACTGGGGCTATTGCCGGCCTTTTAGGCGGATTTTTAACAGTTGCCCTGCTTACCTTATATGACACTGTTACTGTTAGCTTTGCTGAGGGCATTAAAAACGCACCTATTCACGGTGTTTTGGCAATGGGCGTTTCATTGCTTCTTGTACCTATTGTTTCCAGCTTTACTAAAAAATTGCCTGAGCATGTAGTCAAAAACGCATTTCAATAATAACGTTAGGGGTTGTTTTAATGATTTGGAACAAAGAGATTGAATGTGCTTCAAGGAATGAAGTCAAAGCGCTTCAGCTTGAGCGGTTGAAAAAAACTGTGGCACATGTTTATAAAAACGTTCCCTTCTACAGGGAGCGGCTGGACACTGTCTTAAAGTATGGTGAGATTTCCAGCTTTGAGGATTTGAAGCGTATTCCCTTTACCACCAAGGAGGATTTACGACAAAACTATCCCTACAACCTTTTCGCTGTACCTATGAAGAAAATTGTCCGCCTACACGCCTCATCTGGTACAACAGGCAAGCCTACTATTGTGGGATACACAAGAGAGGACTTGGATATGTGGTCAGAATGTGTTGCTAGACTGGTGACTATGGCCGGGGCACGAGAAAGCGACATAGCGCAGATTTCCTTCGGCTATGGGCTTTTCACAGGAGCCTTAGGCTTACATATGGGTCTTGAAAAAATTGGCGCCGCCATAATCCCCATCTCCTCCGGCAATACAGAGAAGCAAATTATGGTTATGGAGGATTTTGGTACAAATATTCTGGTTTGCACACCTTCATATGCATTATATATTTCAGAGGTAGCCAAGAAGCTTGATGCTAAGCTTAGTAATTTGCGCATTGCGCTGCTGGGCGCTGAGGGTCACACTGTTCAAACCAACGCCGAGATTGAAAAAAGCCTTGGGGTTGTGGCCACAGAAAATTACGGCCTTAGTGAAATCGTTGGCCCGGGGGTTGCAGGAGAATGTACATATAAAACAGGTATGCACTTTAACGAGGACTGCTTCCTACCTGAAATTATTAACCCGACTACCGGCGAGGTACTCCCCAAGGGCAGCGAGGGAGAGCTTGTAATTACCACTATTAATAAGGAAGGTTTTCCTTTATTAAGATATAGAACAAAGGATATTACTTCCCTCTCCTACGAGCCTTGCGCCTGTGGCAGAACCTCTGCCAGAATGAATAAAATTGTAGGCAGAAGCGATGATATGCTTATTATCAGAGGGGTTAACGTGTATCCATCACAAGTCGAAAGCATTATTGTAGGACTGGAGCACATAAGCCCACATTATCAGCTCGTAGTTGAGAAAAATGGGTATGCAGACGCTTTGACTGTACATGTAGAGCTTATTGACGACAGCTTGCTAGAAAAATATTCTGGGTTAGAGCAGTTGGAGCGCTCGCTTAAGGGTAAGCTAAAAACTACGCTAGGGCTTGAATGTAGTATTAAGTTAAGAGAGCCTAATAGCATACAGCGGTATGAGGGTAAGGCTAAGAGGGTTTTGGATTTACGATAGTACAGGGATATTTTGCCAGAGGGGGGCGTGGGGGGGGGGAGCCCACACCCCCCCCCCCCCCCCCCCCCGGAAAAATAAACAAAAAAAAAAAAA
>CAYWBF010000074.1:0-1995 GCA_964456085.1 uncultured Eubacteriales bacterium | reverse complement strand
CCACAACGCCCCCCTCCCACCGGCGGAATGAAATTTCGCCAGCAAAAACAATGACTTCAACGTAAACACCAGAGTTAAAATTTTGTGAGCAACGGTTTTTAAACAAGCTTTTTGTTCCGTTAGCTGAGCTTTTTTTTAAAACAAAAAGCCATGCACCACCCAGCAAAAGCGGTTTTTGCGCTACACTTATCTAAGAAGGGGCGTACAGAGCAAACAAGCTTTCCAAGCTTCCCGACCGCCCCTTCGCATTTTTTACCTACCTAACAAAGCGCAAAAATTTTTTAAAGTCAAGGGCAGAAGCCTAAAAAACTTTTTCGCTCACAAAAATAGTGGGAGAAAAATCTTTAAAAACCAATCCAAAAAGGGGCGCCTATTGTGAGCGAAAAAATTTTTTTGCGTCCCTTGACTTTAAAAAAAGCTTTTGCGGAAGCCAAAACTATAGCTATAATCCCTTCAACAAATAAAAATAGGAGAGAATCCATATGAAAAAGCTAATGCTTGGAAATGAAGCGGTTGCACGGGGTGCATACGAAGCTGGCGTTATTGTAGCTTCCTCTTATCCCGGCACACCGTCTACGGAAATTACAGAATACATTGCAGAATATGAAGAAATAAACGCAGAATGGGCACCTAACGAAAAAGTAGCACTAGAAACAGCCATAGGCGCATCCATTGCCGGAGCCAGAGCACTAAGCGCCATGAAGCATGTAGGCCTTAACGTAGCCGCCGACCCACTTTTCACCGCATCCTACACAGGAGTCAACGGTGGACTTGTCGTTTGCGTAGCAGACGACCAAGGTATGCACTCCTCCCAAAACGAACAAGATTCACGCCACTACGCCAAAGCCTCAAAGCTTATTATGCTAGAGCCCTCCGATTCCGCCGAGTGCCTAGAATTCATAAAAAAAGCCTACGATATATCCGAAAGCTACGACACCCCTGTCATACTAAGACTATCCACAAGAGTTTCCCACTCCCAAGGGCTAGTTGAAACAAGCGAACGAAAAGAACCAACCCTAAAGGAATACAAAAAAGACCACATGAAGTACGTTATGATGCCGGGAATGGCACGACTAAGACATGTAGTTGTCGAGGAACGCATGAAAAAACTTACCGCCCTCGCCGAGGAAACAGAATTAAACAAGGTAGAATACTTCAACAAGAAAATAGGAATTATTTCCTCGGGAATAGCCTACCAATACGTTAAAGAAGCCCTAGGTGAAAACGCATCATACCTAAAGCTTGGTATGGTTTACCCCATGCCGGAAAAGCTAATTGCTGATTTTGTTAATTCAGTAGAATGCTGTTATGTAGTTGAGGAGCTTGACCCATTTATTGAGGAGCACTGCAAAGCTCTCGGCCTAAAGGTTATTGGCAAGGAAGCCTTCTCCCTCCTTGGAGAGTACACCACTCGCCAAATCAAAAGCGTTATTCTAAAAGAAGAAGCTGATTTTTATAACGTTAACGAAAAAATACCCAACCGTCCTCCTGTTATGTGCAGCGGCTGCCCCCACAGAGGTGTTTTCTATGTGCTTGGACAAATAAAAGCTGTAGTTTCAGGAGATATTGGCTGTTATACCCTAGGTGCGTTGCCTCCACTTGTTTCTATGGACACCTGTGTTTGCATGGGAGCCAGCGTTGGTATTTCTCACGGCTTTGAAAAGGTGCGTGGAGTTGAAGCCTCCGACAGACCTCTTGTAGCTGTCATCGGAGATTCTACCTTTATGCACAGCGGAATAACCGGATTAATTAACGTTGTTTATAATAAAGGCGCCTCCACCGTAATAATCCTAGACAACTCCATAACAGGCATGACAGGTCACCAACAAAACCCAACCACAGGCTACACCCTTAAAGGAGAGCCTACAAAACAAGTTGACCTTGTAAAGCTATGCGAAGCCATAGGTGTCTCCAGAGTTTTTGTAGTTGACCCATTTGAAATAGAAAAATTCAAAGCTCTCGTAACAGAGGAAACAAAAATCACCGAGCCTTCCG
>CAYWBF010000073.1:0-9699 GCA_964456085.1 uncultured Eubacteriales bacterium | reverse complement strand
CCTCTTTTCAATCTTTTTGGTATATTACGTTGCGGCATGTTCGTGTAGTTATCGGTCTTTTATTAGTTCTACGTACTATATGGGTTTTTAACAACTTTGAATTAATATTCCTCATTACCGGAGGCGGCCCATCTACTCTCTCCACAACGCTACCAATATTTGCTTACAAAACAGGCTGGGGATTAAAGCAAATTGGGGTAGCCTCTGCAATTACTGTATTGCTGCTACTGTTTTTACTTGTTATTTGCTTTATATACTTTAAGATGCTAGACAAATGGGAAAAGGAGGATACGGTATGAAATCGTCTAAATTGCAGAGAAGCTCCTTTCAGAACCTTATTTCTTATACCTATTTAACATTCCTTGCCATTTTTGCAGCTTTTCCGCTGTTTTGGATTATTGTTTCATCAATAAAAAGCCCGGGAGAGCTGTCGTCTAACCCTACCGCCATACTACCTAAAAAAATTTCCTTTGATTACTATTTTAAGGTATTAAATGAGTTGAAATTTTCTAACAACGTTGCAAACAGTGTACTTATTTCTCTGGGAACAACAGTAGTGACAATAATAATTTCATCTCTTTGTGCCTACGGTATTATCCGGTTTTTCCCTCGCTTCGGTAAGATTATGACTAGAATTTTAATTACTACTTACATGTTTCCGCCTATTTTATTAGTAATTCCTTACTCAATGATTATCTCTAAGGTTGGACTTTCAAACAATCGAATAGGGTTAATAATCACATACTTGTCTTTTTCAATACCTTTTGCTGTGTGGCTGCTTATTGGCTTCTTCAGAGGAGTGCCGCTGGAAATTGAAGAAGCGGCCGCTATAGATGGAGCCGGACGACTGCGAATTTTTACAACAGTTGTTTTGCCTATTGTTGCACCGGGAGTAGTTGCTACTGCAATTTATGCATTTATAAATGCTTGGAATGAATTTTTGTTTGCATTAATTTTAACTAACAGCTCTAGTAAAATGACAGTCTCCGTCGCTCTTTCCTCTTTAGCCGGAGCTGAGGTTTTAGACTGGGGTGTTATGATGGCTGCATCAGTCGTTGTGGTATTGCCGTCTATTGTGTTTTTTATGATTATACAAAACAAAATAGCAGGCGGTCTTGCACAGGGTTCAATAAAATAAAAAATTTTAATTTTTAGGAGCAATTTACATGAATAAAACAATTAACTATGGGGTTGTTGGTACCGGATATTTCGGTTCGGGGCTTGCTCGCCTTCTTATGGAGCAGGATGGTGCAAATATTATATCAGTATTTGACCCTGAAAATGGCAAGGGCTTTGCAGAAGAAATAGGAGCCACTGCTGAAAACAGCCTTAATGACTTATGTAGCAAGCCAGAGATAGACGCCATAATTGTTGCTTCGCCTAATTATTTACATAAGGAGCCTGTTATTTTGGCTGCAAAAAATAAAAAGCATATATTTTGTGAAAAACCCATTGCTCTTTCATATAGTGATTGTGATGAAATGGTAAAGGCGGCACAGGATAACAAGGTTATTTTTATGGCCGGACATGTAATGAACTTTATGAACGGAGTTAGAAGGGTTAAGCAATTAATCAGTAATGGAGAAATTGGTGAATTGCTTTTTGCACACTCTTGCAGAAACGGCTGGGAAGAGGCTCAGCAAACTATCAGCTGGAAGAAAATTCGGGAAAAAAGCGGCGGTCATTTATATCACCACATTCATGAGCTGGATTTTATACAGTTTATAATGGGTCCGGCAGTTGCTGGATTTATGGCTGGGGGAAATCTTTCTCATAACGGTGAGTTATTTGGAGATGAGGATGACATGCTGTTTATTACCCTGGAATTTGCCAATGGAACTTATGCAACAATGCAGTATGGCTCTGCATTTCATATGGGAGACCACTTTGTTAAAATACAAGGGACAAAAGGTGCGGCTTTAATTGATATGCAAGATGTTAAGGTAATTGTAAAAAAGAATTCAGGAGAAGAACGCTATCTGCTCCATGAAAGCAAAGAGGAGGATGATAACCGTACAGCAATTTATAAAGGGGTCGAGATGGATGGAGCTATTGCATACGGTATGCCCGGCAAAACCCCTCCAATGTGGCTTAATACAATAATGCGCCGGGAAATGGAGTTTTTCCATGCGCTGGTAAGGGGAGATGAGGTTAGCCCGGAATTTGCACCACTGCTGGACGGTACAGCGGCAAGGGCAGCCATTGCTACAGCAGATGCTTTAACATTATCTTTAAAGGAGAAAAGAAGAGTGCTGGTAAGTGAGATAGAGCACTAAAAGAGAGCATTTTTAAAAGGAGGAATTTAAATGTTCAAGCTTAAAGGTAAATCTGGCATTAAATGCTTAGCTGCCATTTTAATGGGGACTATGGTATTTGGTATTGCCACACCTGTTTCGGCTGCAAACACTTCTTACTACAACAATCTGCTTACTGACGAGCCTACATTTTATTACGGAAATGCACCCACCTCTGATACTACCGTTGCATTGTTTGAAAGTGTTGATTTATCAATGGCAGGTGCCTCATCTGATATGGCATTGGAAATTCCGGCTAGTATAGTTTCCGAATTGGCAGCACTTTCTGAAGGAACAATAATTTCCAGATTTAAAACTACCTCCTCAAGCACTCAATCATTAATAGGTATAAGCAATGGCTCTGCAAATCAACAAAATTCTCATTTCCATGTTTATGTATCCGGCAATAGAGTAGGCTTTGAAATAAGGCGTACCTCTGGCGGAGATATTGCTAAGTTCTATAAGGATGTAAGCATTGGAAGTGATACTATACATACCTTGGCATTTAAAGCTGACAGCCAATATGGTTACAAAATATTTTTAGATGGACAAATGATTTTAGAAGTTCCTATTTCCTCCCTAACCTATGGGTATGGTTTTATTAATAATATTCCGGGGATTAATAAAGGGTTTATTGGTAAAACATATCGCAGTACTGCAACCAATGGTTATCCTTTCACAGGTGACATTTATTATCTTGCTGTAGATTCTGCGCCTCTGTCCGATGACCTTTTGACGCAGTACACAAGTACAGCGACAAAAAAATACATGTATAATTCATTTAAAGTATTTGACAAGGAAGAAAACGGTACAGGAACTTTAAATTCTCATTCGTTCCGAATTCCTAGTATGATTAGGACAGATAACAACGTTCTAATAGCTGCCGCTGATATTAGGTATGGCAATAGTGATGATTCTCCAAACAATATTGATATTGGTATAAGAAGAAGCTTGGATAACGGAGTTACTTGGGAGCAACCGGAGTTAGTTTTAAATTTCCTTGATTATCCTAATGTACCTACTAACAAAATTACTAACAGTGCATCTTATATAGATTCAGCCTTGGTTAAAGGTGACAACAATCGTATATTCCTTATTTGTGATGCCTTTCGTGGTGGTTCTGGTCAGCCTAATTGTACAGAGGATTCTGGGTTTATAGAGGTTAGTGGTGTAAAATATCTTGCTCTTTATGATACACACAACAATATTTACACTGTTAGAGAAAACGGAATTGTTTACGACAGTGCTGGTCAAATAACAACCTACAGTGTAGGTGACTACTTTGTTCTTAACCACAATGGAGTTGAAGTAAGCAACATCTTTTATTCTGCTTCACCTTTAAAGGTTGCATCAACTTCTTTTATCGTAATGATTTATTCTGATGATGACGGTGCCACTTGGACAGCTCCTCGTATTTTAAATGGAGAGGTTAAGTCTGACAATATGCGGTTTTTCGGTTTAGGCCCCGGAATAGGCATACAATTGCAAAATGACGTAGCACATAAAGGCAGAATCTTAGTGCCACTATACTTTGATGATAACGCCACTAAAACAGAGTTTCGCGGTGTGATGATTTACAGCGATGATAACGGCTTAACATGGCATATAGGAGAGGCTACTCCTGAATGGAAACCGCATGACGGAATTTTGCCTGAAAGAGCTGTTTTTTATGAAATCCAAATGGTTGAAATGCCTGACGGACAGGTTAAGATGTTTTCTCGTACAAGTAAAAGAGGAAAGGCTATTGTGGCTACTAGCTTTGATGGAGGTATCACTTGGGAAGAACCTTATTTTGATTCAACACTTGTTATGAGTAACACTTCCGGCTGCCAGCTTTCAATCATTAATTACAGTCTTCCTATTGACGGAAAGCCGGCTGTAATATTTTCAAATCCGGCAGCTACAACCAGAACCAACGGTACTATCCGTGTGGGTTTAATTAATGAAAACGGCACACACTCAAATGGTAGAACACGGTATGAATTTGATTGGGCGTACAGTAAGGTAATTAGGAGTGGAGAATTTGCTTATTCCATACTAACAGAGCTTCCTAATGGTAACGTTGGTATGCTTTGCGAGGAAGACAAAGATGCAGGGCAACTGGATTATCTTGCATATGCAGAATATGATATAGATTATTTAACTAATACCAGTGTACAGTCTGAGCTATTAGGTGTATCGATTACTTCTGACAGTAGAATTGGTGATACAATAGTATTATCTGCTGAATTTTCTACCCCAACAGAAATCTTTGGTGAAAAAATACTTAATGTAACATTAAACGGGGAAACATATGAGGCAAATTACTTAGGTAAAAACAAAGATGAAAATATTTTATACTTTAGTATGGAACTAGAAGAATACCCTGATAATTTAGAGCAATTTAAAGCATATTTTAATTCTGCTGTAACGGAGCTTTCTAATATGTTCGGCGGCGGCTTTGAGGGCTACAATCCTGTAGTTATTGACTCCTCAAACCTTGGTATTGTGTTTAATGCAAATGGCATTAGCTTAAGCGGAGTTGAAACAATTGATAAAACATCCGAGCTGTCTAAGGTATTAGGAATTTCTGAAGGCACAGTAATACTTCGTTTTAATACTAGCCAACAATCAGCATCCCGGAAAATGCTCTTTGCAGCATCTCGCTCAAGTGCAGTTCAATTTTCAAGCAATATGTCAGAGTTTTCTTTATCGCTTGAAGGTGGATACATAAGGCACGATATTGTTGAAAACGGAGTTCGACTTTTTAGTGCTAAATATGCTTCTACATCTCCAATGATTAATGATGGCAACTGGCATACGGTAGTCTTTTCTGTTTCGGAAGAGGGAAATTTACTGTATCTTGATGGTCGAAGTATTACAGCTTATCCTAGCTACAGTTATTTTTTAGATGATGTTACCGCTCTGGATTCTTTAATTATTGGCGGAGTTAGCACGTCAGCAGGCATCATCAATATTTACCAAGGTGAAATTGGTACTATTCAAATTTTAAATAAACCTCTATCTGCCTCCCAGATAGAATTAATCAAATAAACATAAATAAAAAGTGCCATATCATTTTGATATGGCACTACCAATGTATAAAATTATATTTTAAAAAGGAAGGTTTTAATTTGAGTAAATTACAAAAGTACCACGGAATATTCCCGGCTTTTTATGCCTGCTATGACAATAACGGAGAAATCAGCCCTGAAAGAGTTAGGGCATTAACTAGACACTTAATACAAAAAGGAGTTCAAGGGCTTTATGTAGGCGGCTCATCTGGAGAATGTATTTATCAAAGCGTGCAAGAGCGGAAGTTACTTTTAGAGCAAGTTATGATAGAAGCAGAAGGCAAGATAACAGTTATTGCACATGTAGCTTGTAATAATACAAGGGATAGTCAAGCGCTTGCAATCCATGCAGAGAGCGTTGGTGTAGATGCAATTGCTGCTATTCCTACTATTTATTTTCGTTTGCCGGAACATTCAATTGCTGAATATTGGAATGATATTTCCAATGCGGCGCCAAATACGGATTTTATAATATATAACATTCCTCAATTGGCTGGTGTTGCGTTAACCTCTGAGTTATTAAGTGTAATGAAATCAAATCACAGAGTGATTGGGGTAAAAAATTCTTCAATGGATGATATGGATATTAAAACCTGGGTAGATGTAGGCGGCAAGAATTTTGTGGTATTTAATGGCCCGGACGAGCAGCTTTTGCTAGGTCTAAAAGCTGGTGCAGTAGGTGGAATAGGCGGAACGTACGCCATTATGCCAGAGTTATATTTGAAAATTTATAACTTATATCAAGAAGGAGATTTTGAAAAAGCTGGTATAATACAAGACGAAATAATAAATATCATTAACTGTATGAATACCGCTAAAGCTAACTTATATGCTGTTATGAAAGGAATATTAAAGCTTAGAAATTTAGACATAGGCTCAGTTCGTAAACCGCTTACACCGCTTACGAGGGATTGTGAGGATGTTGTAGAGCGTTGCAGCAAACAGATTTCTACAGCTATAAACAAATACGGAATGTAGCATTTAAGATGTCAACCTTTTTGACAAGTAAGCACAAACCACCACTCAAAAAGTGATACAAATAAAATCTTTTGATTGATTTTAAGGGATTCTATCATTTAGAGGCAAAGTCCTTATCCTTTTCAGGATAAGTTTTGCCTCTTTTTTTGTTGTTCAAAGATCTATCGTAAGATGCTGCGTAAAAGGATGTAAAATTATGTCTTGACTTATTACTCAAATTAGTCTATTATAACTTGGTAAGCCGATGTGTCGGAACTGGCAGACGAGGCAGACTCAAAATCTGTTGTCCGCGAGGACGTGTGGGTTCGAGTCCCACCATCGGCATTTTTTAAAGCTGTCAAACGAGCGTTTGACAGCTTTTTATATATACCGACCGCAACGTTTAAAAATTATTAAGGGGGTTATTATTTTATGCTTAAGCATATTGTAGCGTGGAACTTTAAAGATGAATTTTCCGAAAATCAAAACTTGGAAAATGCACAAAAAATTAAACACGATTTAGAGAACCTTAAAAATTTAATTTCTGAAATCCGTGAAATGAAGGTGTATATTAATCTTGCACCTACAAGCACCAGAAACGTTATGCTGGATAGCTCCTTTGATTCAGAAGATGATTTAGCCAAGTACCAAATTCATCCTGAACATAAAAAGGTTAGCGCATTTGTGGGTAGTGTAATGAAAGATCGTGTTTGCTTGGATTTTTATGAGTAGATGATACTTCGTTAGTTTTCTTATGTATATTTTGTTATCTGAAGCTGTCGGACGATGTTCGGCGGCTTTTTTTTATTTTCCTAAGAAAGAGAGTGATCGCCTGTGTTGCCAAAAAGCCTTAAGTACGGTGATACCATAGCAGTTTTTTCGCCATCATCACCGGCTACTGCATCTGTTCCCCAGCGATATTTACGAGCCAAGAGTTTTCTTGTTAATAAGGGCTTTAATTTTGTTGAGGGAAACTTAACGGGGAAAAGTAATTTTTATCGCTCCGGAACAATAAAGGAGCGAGCAGAGGAGTTTAACGCATTAATTAGAAACCCAGAGGTAAAGTGTATTATGTCTGCTATTGGCGGCATGAACTCTAATTCCCCTTTGCCCTACATAGATTACGAAGTGTTGGTTAAAAATCCAAAAATTATTATTGGGTATTCTGATGTTACAGCAATACTCATTGGTATATATGCAAAAACAGGTCTTGTTACCTACTATGGCCCTGCGGTGGTTGCGTCTTTTGGCGAGTATCCACCTTTTGTAGATGAAACCTTTGAATACTTTTTTAAAATAGTATCGGGTGAAGAAAAACCCCCATATGTAATGCCTACCCCATTAAATTGGACTGATGAGTTTATTGATTGGAAAACACAAGACAGAGGCAAAAGCCCTACAAGCAATAGCTTAGTCACTATTAATGGCGGCTGTGTAACGGGACGCTTAATAGGAGGAAATCTTAATACTATGGAGGGCATATGGAATACAGAATATATGCCCACTATACAACAAGGTGACATACTGTTTATAGAAGATTCCCTAAAAAATCCATGTATCATAGAGCGAAGCTTCTCACTGCTTAAAATCAGCGGAGTATTTGAAAAAATAGGCGGCTTGATACTAGGCAAACATGAAAAATATGATGACATGGGCACAGGAAAACGCCCCTATGAGGTCTTGCAGGAGGTCATTGGAGAAATAAACTTTCCTTTTCTTGCTGAATTTGATTGCGGTCATACACACCCTATGCTTACGCTGCCCTTGGGGTGTAGGGTTGAATTAGATGCTACTAACCAAATGGTTACATTAAAAGAGAAATTTATTGATTTACCTATGATATGAAAGCGCTTTTGGCACCTAGCAAAAAGCCTCGGGATATTGGCCAACTTCTCTATTGTCATTTTTGAGTAAATTCTTCCGTGACCGGATTTGTTTCTTATATTCGGATTCAAAGCACAAACAGAATTGCGTTTTTCTAACAAGATGTTAACGATATAAAAGTAAATTCTTATGGCAGTACATATTCTAACTACTCGTACTCACTAAGTCTTAGTTCAAATTTCATGGGTGTTAAGAGTTATTGGGATTTACGTAACAGTCAGGTTGTTTGTAGTGGATACGCCTTTTTTACGGGCGATGAAAGAATAAACTGATTTAATCCAACTGATGTAACTACATGTAAAAACCGTTCAACATCCATAAGTACAGCACTTCAGTTAACAAAAAATAATGTTGCCTTATGGCTAAATGATGTATACTCTGGAAGATGGGCAGAAGTACCCAATGAAAATCAACCCTTAAATAGCAATCAATGGATCGTATGTATGAGAATTGGTAAGGTAGTTACCAATGATTTTGATTTACATTTTTGGTATCGTACAAATACAGGAATCTGGGCGCACAAACAAAATGGACTAGATTCAGAAAAGTTAGAAGGTAATGATGGTATACCATATAACAATGCATCTAAAGGCTGGGAGTTTGCAGGTAATCCGTATTATAATAGTTCAGTAGTGTATTATAAAATTACACAATAAAAGAATGGAGTGTGTGTTATTATGAAAACCAAATTTACATTAATTGCATTTGCATTAATACTAATGCTATCTTCTAGTGTTTTCGCAGAAACAAAGAATAGAGAAAAAACTATAATTATTAGTTTTAACTTAAGCTACGCAATAAAGCAAGCAGGAAATTATGCTAATGAAGGCTCACTTATGGCAATTATAGATAAATTCAACGCAAAGAAGGATAAAACAATAGATAAGTACATAACCAAAACATATGATTATGATTATATCTTCCTATTTGGCGTAAATGATTTCGGTGAGTTTTATATTAATTCCTTTGCTCCAAGAACATTGTACCATTTTAATGAAGTGGCACCAATTGAATACATACAAAAGGTAGATGATAATACTATATATGTTGTATTTAGTGTTCAAGATGTTAACGGTTTTCCATTTTTTATGTATGTCAATTTTGTAAAAGCAGATCCTTCTATGTATTCTAGTGAATATGCCGGACGTGAAGTCTGGTTAAGGACCGGTCGAGCAGCTAAGGTTAATAAACCATTAGAGTATAAGGACTTTGGCAAAATATCCATTGGTTCTACGCTATCACAGGTTGCTGATATTGACCAAATTGCTTTAAGCAATAAGCCTATTGACTACGAGCCGTACATGATGGAAGTATATGATTATAATTCAGATAAATATATTGAAAAGTTAGTTACACCTGAAACAATTTTTGCGTATGAAGATTTTTACTATTTGAAAGATGGAATTTTAAAAATTGAGTATAGAAGATCCGATAAAAACACGGAATATGTTGTTTCTAGTTTAGAGTTTAACAAAAATTTTGAAGTAGTAGAAACTGAAAACTTTAACAAG
>CAYWBF010000072.1:0-9706 GCA_964456085.1 uncultured Eubacteriales bacterium | reverse complement strand
CAAGCGTCTTAAGCAGCGCCACCACCCCAATCTCTGCCAGCCTGTCATGCAGTGTACCAAAGGTGTCACTAGGCTTAATAGGAGTTTCTTCCATTAAAAAAACATCTCCCGTATCAATACCTTTGTCCATTTGCATAATAGAAACCCCGGTTCTTTCATGGCCTTCTATTAGAGCATATTGAATGGGAGCCGCCCCTCTAAGGAGGGGCAATAAGGAAGCATGAACGTTAATTGCGCCATAGGGTGGTATATCCAAAACAGCCTGGGACAAAATCTGCCCGTAAGCCGCCACAATAAACACATCAGCGGAAAGCTCCTTAAGCCGTTCAACATCAGCGCTGCCTCGTAGCTTCTCCGGCTGTAGCACCAAAATATTATTTTCCTCGGCAGTTACCTTAACGGGGGGTGGTGTAAGCTTGTTGCCCCTACCGCTTTTTTTGTCGGGTTGGGTTACAACAGCCAGCACCTCATGCTTTCGACTGGCCAGCAGTCCCTTTAAAATTTCATCTGCAAAGGCAGGAGTACCCATAAATACTATTTTCATTCTGCCAGTCCTCTACTCTTCGTCCTCGTCATACTCCTCTTGGTCAAGGTCTTTTATAACGGAGGCTCTATCAGTATACAAAATACCATCAAGGTGGTCGATTTCATGGCAAAGGGCGATAGCAAGCAAGCCCTCTCCTTCAACTTCAATCTCCTCGCCTTTACGGTTAAGCCCTTTGACTTTTACGTATGCAGGGCGTTTAACAAGGCCGTTTTTTCCGGGAACGGACAAGCAGCCCTCGTCATTTTCCTGCTCGCCTGTTGCTTCAACTAACTCCGGGTTAATCAGCTCAATCAGATTTTTGTCTACATCTACAATAATTACTCTTCTTAAAACCCCGACCTGCGGCGCGGCAAGTCCAAGCCCCTCTTTTTTGTACATGGTATCTGCCATGTCGTCAAGAAGCTGAAAAATCCTGTTGTTAATCTCTGTAACAGCCTTGGACTTCTTTCTTAAAATATCATCATTGCTATATCTTAAAGCTCTAAGTGCCATTTAAGCCTCCTTTCATTCTGTTCAAAATCCTATACTATTAGGATAGGGTTCATTGTAAGGTTAATTGAAATATTTGAGTTGTCGGCAACCTTTTCCAGCTTATCTATGCAGTACAGCACAAAGTTCTTCAGCCGCTCCTCCTCTACCCCTTTAATAATCAGCTTCCAGCGATACTTCCTTTTTATCTTGGAAATAATACAGGGCGCAGGGCCAATCATTTCAAACAGACCCTTTTTATTAAAGTGGTTCATAAGTTCTAACAGCTTAAAAAGGTTGGTGATTATTTTTTTTTCGTCCTCTCCCGTAAATAGCACGGTGAAAACGTTTGTATAGGGTGGGTACTGCATCTGTCGCCGCAGGACGATTTCCTCTTGATAAAAACGGAGGTAGTCGTTGTCCCGTGCGTACTGTATGCTGTAGTGCTCCGGGCTGTAGGTTTGGATAAAAACTCTGCCAAGAGCCGCCGCCCGCCCTGCTCTACCGGCTACCTGAGTGATTAGCTGAAAGGTAGTTTCTGCCGAGCGAAAGTCTCCCGTGTTAAGGGATAAATCAGCGGCAATAACTCCAACTACAGTAACGTTGGGAAAATCCAGCCCCTTTGTTATCATTTGGGTGCCGATTAAAATTTGCACTTCGTTATTTTTGAAGCTGTTTAGTATTTTTTCGTGGCTGTGCTTTCGCGCGGTGGTGTCCATGTCCATTCGCAAAACCTTGGTGTCCTTAAAAATTTCCTGTATCTCGTTTTCAACACGCTGTGTGCCTATGCCGAAGTAGCGTATATATTTTGAGCCGCATATGGGGCAGTTTGTGGGGGTGTCTGTGCTTTTGCCGCAGTAGTGGCATACAAGCTTTTCGTTGAATTTGTGGTAGGTGTAGTTTACGTTGCAGTTGTCGCAGGCACAGGTGTAGCCGCATTTTCGACAGGACACAAAGGTTGAGTGTCCACGCCGATTCAGAAATAATATGGTCTGCTCATTTTTGTTTAAGCTTTCCTCCATTGCGGTAATTAACCCTTGGCTAAATATGGACTTGTTCCCAAGGGCAAGCTCCCTACGCATATCAACTATAGTTACCTCGGGAGGTGTGCCGTTAATCCGCTCGCTTATTGTGACTAAGCTCATCAGACCGCTTTCGGCTTCAAAAAAGCTTTCCACGCTAGGGGTAGCGGAGCCGAAAACAACCTGCGCCCCCGTAAGCTCGGACAGCTTAAGAGCAACCTCCTTGACACTGTATTTGGGTGAGTTTTCTGATTTATAGGTGCGCTCGTGTTCCTCGTCTACTATTATTATGCCCAAATTGCTAAAGGGCATAAAAATCGCCGACCGTGGCCCAACCATTATTTTGATTTTTTTCTCCCTAGCCTTTTTCCACTGGTCAAACCGTTCACAAGCCGTAAGCCGTGAATGGGTAACAGAAACATCACTGCCAAACCGCTCCACAAAGTATTTTACCGTCTGGGGTGTAAGAGAAATCTCCGGCACAAGGACAATAGCTTCCTTACCTTGGGCGATAGCGCCCTTAATCAGCCGAGAGTAAATCTCCGTTTTGCCGCTCCCTGTCACTCCGTGAATAAGAATAGGCTTTTTTTCGGGTGATTGCATCTGTGTAATTATTTGGTTGAGGGCATCGTCTTGCAAGGAGGTTAGAGTAACCTCATCTTGCAGCTGCTCTATATCATCGCTGACGGTGTTTCGTATCAGCTCAAGCTCCTCGATAGTTACTATCCCTTTTTTGGCAAGGGTGTTTATAGGAGAATCGCTAATCTTAAGGAGAGCCTTAATGTCGCTTACGGCAAGCCTCTCCTCTTTCAGCAAAAGCTCTGCTACCTGCTTGCCTTGGGAGTTTTTTGGGGACTCCAAAAGCTCCTCAAGCAGTCTTTGCGCCTCCGGCTCCTCGCTTAAGGCGGCAAATTTCTCTACCTTAGAGGGCAATGAAGGTCTTTTTATTTGGACACCCACTGGGATAATGCACCTAAGGCAATCTGCCAGAGTGGCAAAATATTTATCCTGCATCCATTTTGCCAAGGTAAGCATATTTTCGTCAAACAAGGGATACTCGTCGGGGATTACCCTAATGTCCTTTATTATAGAAACATCGCAGTCTGGCTGCTCGGTCAATCCTACAATATAACCCTCGTTCATTTTATCACCCTTGCCAAAGGGCACAAACACCCTTTTGCCAACAGCTGCTCTTGGTACAAGCCCCGCAGGAAGCCTATAATAAAAAGGCTTATCTAAAGCCTTTAGGGATAGAGCTATAATAATTTCTGCATACATAATAACAATTGGCTAGGATTTTCCAATCCTTAACAATGCTTTTTAAAGCAATCTCCTTATTCAGCGTCCTGTGAAAAATCCTTGTGATTGGTAACTGTTTCTGTGATGTTGGTGTTGATTCTTATGTTTCCGTTGTACATTTCGTTAACGGCTATGGAAACAGCCTTGTCGGTGGCGGCGTTGGACAAGGGCTGTGCCCCGTCTATAAGCTGGCGCGCTCTTTTCGCCGCCGCAAGAACCACAATGTATCTGGAGGTGATTTTTGAATCAACCTTTTCTCCTCTGTTCAAAAGCTCCATAAGCTCTGAATAAGATGGTCTAAGCATATGTTTATTACTTCCTTTCTGCTATGGGGTTTAATACTAGGGGGTATGGGGGAGTGCAGCTCCCAAGCTAGGGGGTTTGGGGGAGTGCAGCTCCCCCAAGGTCTTTACTAAACCTCTACATTCCGCCACAACTCCGCAGCACTATCTTTAAACTTCTCTATATGGTACATATTTCTAAAGGGCTTCAAATATTCCCCGGCTACTATATTATTAATACACCGTACCGAATTCTCCACTGTGTCGTTAATTACCAAATAATCGTATTGCTCAACAAGCTTTATCTCGTATAGCGAACGTCTTAGCCTGTCTTCGATTTTGTCATCGGACTCGGTGTTTCGGTTTTTAAGCCTTCTTTTAAGCTCGGTGAGAGTTTGGGGCATAAGAAAAATTAAAACACTGTCTTTAAAAATATTTTTAACCTGTAAAGCACCGTTGACCTCTATTTCCAGCACAACAGCTTTACCAAGGGCTATTTGTTCCTCTACAAACCTTCTAGGTGTGCCATAACAATGTCCGCAGAACTCAGCGTGTTCCAGCAACTCGCCGTTTTCACGCATTCTGTTAAATTCCTCAAGGGTTGTAAAAAAATAATCCTTGCCATCGATTTCCTTTTCACGGGGCTGCCGTGTCGTCATAGAAATAGAAAGCGAGTAAAGCGAAGGGTCAAGTGCTTTTACCACAGTGCCCTTACCCGAGCCGGAAGGCCCGGAAATAATTATTAACATTCCCATTCTACCCATAATTTATTAACCATGCCCTTCCTGTATGTAAGCCACAAAAAATTAAGCGGCGCTTTTGCAATTCAAAAATAATGGTGATTAAGCCATTATTTAAAAAATTGCTTCTGTATATCCTTATTCTGCTTTAGCAGGCTTTTGGGCAAATTCAGAGGTTATTCTATTGGCAATAGTTTCCGGCTGAATAGCGGAAAGCACAATATGCTCAGAATCAGTAATAATTACTGCTCTAGTTCGTCTCCCGTATGTAGCATCGATTAGAAGCCCCTTTTCTCTGGCCTCTTGAATAAGCCTTTTGATTGGTGCGGATTCAGGGCTGACAATAGAAATAATTCTATTGGACATAACAATATTGCCAAAGCCAATGTTTATCAGCTTTATTTCATACATGCATAACACTCCCTTAAAAATATTATTCAATATTTTGAACTTGCTCCCTGATTTTTTCCGCCTCGGTTTTAAGAAGAACAACCATAGAGGCAATTTCCAAGTCATTGGCTTTGGAACCTATTGTGTTTATTTCTCGGTTCATCTCTTGAACCAAAAAGTCCAGCTTACGGCCAACATAGTCCTCGTTTTGCAAAATGCCGAGCGCTTGGGTCAAATGGCTTTTAAGCCTGGTAATTTCCTCATCTATACCTGCCTTGTCGGCAAAAAAGGTAACCTCCTGGTACAGCCGGACTTCGTTAAGCTCCGGACTGTCAAAAATCTCATTAAGCCGCTCCCTAAGACGCTGCTTGTGCTCCTCCAGCACTAAAGGCGCTCTTTCACAAACCCTGTCCACAACACCGGAAATAGCATGAAGCTTCTGCACTATATCGGTGCAAAGGCTTTCGCCCTCTCGATTTCTCATGGAAATAAGGCCTTTAAGGGCGCTCTCGGTGGCGGCCAAAAGACCTGCCAGCATTTCCTCAAAAGCCTCTTCGTCATTAATCTCCCTGCTTACAGTTAAAGCATCGGGCAGCTTTGAAATGGCATAAATATTGATTTCGTTTTTTTCCTCCGACAGGTTGTAACGGGTTCTTAAGGCATTAAGCGCTTCAACGTAAGAGTCGCACAGTACGGTATTAACCTTGATTTTAATGTCGCTCTCCGAAAAGGACTCCATTGTTACATATACATCTGTTTTACCCCTAAGAATATCCTTGGTTAAAATTTTACGCAGCTTATCCTCGAAGGGGTTTAATACCCTGGGCATTTTGATAGAAATATAGTTATATCTATGGTTAACAGTTTTAATTTCCACGACAAATTTTCTGTTATAAAGAACAGCCTCGCCTTTTCCGTAGCCAGTCATGCTTTTTATCATAAAAAATCTCCTAGGTAAGTAAAAACATAAAAATAATATGGAACGTACTTCCGCCCATTACAAATATATGAAAAATTTCATGGAAGCCGAAAAATTTAAAGTTTAGTTTAGGCCATTTGATTGCATAAACCACAGCGCCGAAGGTATAGGTAAGCCCGCCTAAGGCAAGCAGTATAATCCCAGCTAGGGAAACATTTTTTGTGAGCGGATAAAAAGCGATTAGCACAAGCCAGCCCATGACTACGTAAATAAGCGTGGACAACCACCTAGGGGCACCAATCCAAACAGCCTTCAAAACAATACCGGCAATAGCAAATCCCCATACAAGCCCAAGCAAGGAATATCCCCAAGCTCCCTTAAGAGGAATAAGACATACAGGTGTATAGGTGCCAGCTATTAGGACAAAAATCATCATATGGTCTATACGCTTAAGTATAAGAGTATTTTTTTCGGATATAGGAAGCATATGATAAAGTGTGGAGGCAGTGTACAAAAGCAAAAGTGCAATACCAAAAATTAAAAAGGCAGCAAAATGAAGCGCCGAAGCTTCAGAGTAAGCCTTAATAAGCAAAAAAACCGTGCAGGGTATGGACAGCACAGCAAATACCAAGTGCGTCAAGGCACTAATAGGATCCTTAATTTTTTTAAACATAATATCATCGCCTTATTTTTCATAATCGGTAAGGTTATGGAATAAACTGCTGAAATAAGCCAGCTTTTTTTCAACAGTGTAAATATACTACCAATAACCCCTTATATTAACATTATACTTAGATTGATTCAAATTGACAAGTAAAAAAATAAACACCTTTTAATTTTGGCAAGAATTTGGTATTATTGAGCTAGGGGGTTTGGGGGAGTGCAGCTCCCCCAAACCTTTAACCCCAATCCTATAAAAATAAATAAACCAAAAAACATTATACAGGAGGGCATGAAATGACGCTGGACAACGCAATTTTTATTTTTGTATTATTCCTAGGAATGTACATGGTATTTACGGAAATTTTTACCGTACTTTTTATGCTTACAGGCTTATCGGAGGAAAAGGCTAGGTTTCAGGTTGTTTCTATGCTTACAAACAGCGGATTTACCACTAGGGAAAGCGAACTTATTGTAGCCTCACCTATTCGCCGCAGGCTTGGTTCATATACTATGCTGTTTGGTTATATTTTTTCCATGTCTATAGTATCTGCCATACTTAACGTGTTTTTGTCCGTATCCCAGAAGCAGCTTGGCAGTATTGTCCATTCCATAGTCTACCCAACAATATACATACTTGCCCTTGTCACCGTCAGAAAGCTTCCCTTCATAAAGCAACGCTTCGACGGTGCTGTAAAAAATATCGCCTCCAAAATTATTTTTGGCAAAAAAGCAAATATTATTTCAATTTTGGACAGCTACGGCGAAAATGTTATTGCGGAGCTTATTGTAAAAACCCTTCCTGATGTTTTGGAGGGGGTAACCTTAATGAACAGCAAAATTAGGGAGAATTATGATTTGAGAATACTTATTATTAAAAGAGACTCCCAAACACTTTCAAACGTAGGACCAGGTGATTTTATTTACCAGCATGACAGGGTAGTAATTTTCGGGGCGCTTAATAATATTAAGAAGCTGTTTAAAATTGATTGAACAACAGTACAATAAAAAAAGATGGATATGAGCCAGCTCATATCCATCTTTTTTTGTGAAATATTATTTAATTACCTGTTCTACAAAATAACGCTTAAATAGCTCCGGCGTGGTAACAGTATCTTGAATTGCCTTTGTAAGTCCATAGGCAGCTCTGGCACCTTCAATACCATAAGGGGCAGCAACCACAAAGCCGCTTGCTAAACGATGGGTAGGCACAGTAAATGCAGTCATATTACAAAGGTTGGCACATTTAACGATTCCCTTACTGCATGGCTGGGTTAGCATATTAGAAGCGGCACAGCCAAACGCCCTCTGAATGGATTCGTCATAACCATAAACATCAATAGGCCCCTCCAAGGTTAGGATAATAAACTGAGGATAAGAGGCACTAAGCTGTTCTATTTCCTTAATCAAAGCCGTACGGTCATAAAAGCTTTGAAATTTATGTTCAATAACCCTATATTCTGATAAAACCGAAGAAAGCTGTTCAACAATAAGCTCATGCATATCTAATCCGTCGGGAAGGGTTACACTGCCCTGTGCCGGAATTATTACAACAGGCTTATGAGTTTGAGCGGCTTCCAGCATTTCGGGGGCAAGATGGCTTATTACCCTCTGCAAAGTTGTAAAATCCTTAGAAAGCACACCTATTCCGCCTTGAAAAGAAATATTGTCCGTAGATAAGCTATGTGCCTCCACAGACAATCCAATACCCTTTAACAATACAGAAAACAAATTTGTACTAAGTGCCGGAGCCAAAACCGAGCCGCCGCCGTCTGTTCCAATGGCAAAGTCGTTTATGCCCAGCAAAATATTAACGGCGCTGCCGCTGCTGGAACCTGTCATAAGCCTATAGGTGATAGGATTAATTAAATCCACATCGATACTTCTGCCGATATGAGACATCTTGTCGATTGTAAGCTGAACAAATTGCGGGTTACCCCTAAGCTTTTCTATAAGTCCTTGGGGTAAGCTTGTATTTTTAAGACCGTAGAAAAGTACATCTTTAGTGATTTCCTTTTCATCATAAACAATTTTTACAACAGACCGCCCTAAATTTGCCGTGGCATTTTTTAGGGATTGCTCAAGTTTTTTCATTATTGATTCCTTCTATATAAATTCTTTATTTCTGTACTTCACTTAAAAAGCTCCTACCGTTCTGGGGTGCTTTAGCAGAAAAATAATCACAGGCAGTAGCTCCTACGTCGGATAGCGTCTTTTTGATACCTAAATCCTTTGCATACATACCTTTTCTAAAAACCATAAGAGGTACACATTCTCTTGTGTGTCTGTTATGACCAATAGCAGGGTCATTTCCGTGGTCAGCCATGACTATCATAATGTCGTCATCGCCTAGGCGCTCTATTATCTTCCCAATATACGAGTCGGCAATTGCCAGCTTATCTGCGTATTTTGGAATATCCTGCTCATGCCCGGCCAAATCCGTCTCCTGTACATTACAGCATACAAAACCATTTTCAAGAGAGCTTACAATCTCCAGTGTTTTTGACATGACAATCTCAGTATCTACTATAGAATAGCTCTCTCCAAAGGGATTTTGACAAACATCAGCCACCTTCCCAAGAAATATAACAGGTATATTCAAAGCACCGATTAAGCTGGCAGCCTGAACAGTTGCATCTACCCCATATCCTAGATGTACACAGCGATAGCCCCTTCGATATACCCCCGATAATGGTGCATTAACACCTATATATCCATTATCCTTTTCCTCTATAGCACCAATAATATTTTCAAGGCTAACACCTTCGCCCCCAAAGGCAATTACCCTTGGAACAGTCGTTAAGCCACGCACCACTTGACCGATTTCCACTACCCTTTCAAAGGGTATTACATCTATGGCCGCAGTAAGGTTAATGGCCTGCCCTGGGTCACATTCTATGTTATCAGCAATGGTAAGGGCGTTTTCTACTACCAAAAGCTGCTCTTTACTAGCTCTATGAAAGCGAACGTCATACCCTTTATTTTTAAGGGCGTGGTAAAAATCCTCCAGTCTGTCCCTTGCAGCTTCTCCTACAGGCAAAACAGGTTTTGTGCCCATTATTTCTTGATGCCCAAAAAATGTGTCAGCCCCAAAGTGAGCCAGCTCAATTTTGCCAAACATTGCTTGGGTGCTTTTTTTCATAGCACCGGAAGCAGTATCACCCACTATATTTATTAGCCCCAGTCGTTCCAAATTAGGAAGCCTTAATTCAGGGCAAGCCTTCAGTATGCTAACACAGGTATTGGAACCGACATCACTTGGGCGTACTACCTTAGCGTCCTCCATTGAGCCGACCCCAAAACCGTCTAAAACTATAACAATAAATTTTCCCATGCAATCATTCTCTTTCAAATTGGAAATTTTGGAAATTTTCCTACAA
>CAYWBF010000071.1:7711-9771 GCA_964456085.1 uncultured Eubacteriales bacterium | reverse complement strand
TTTTCTGGAAAGGGGGTGCGGATATGAAAATAAGGTATGAATTTCTATGTGGTGAAGTTACCGAGGTCGAAGTTGATGCTGCCTTGGGTGAAGTTATCGTTGCATTCGAACATATTGAAAAATTAAATAACCGGCGAGAAACACGAAGGCACGAAAGCTATAGTAATGATAACGATAAGCAAGATAGGCTGGTTGATTTTGACATAGATTTGGAAGCAGAAGTTATTCAAAAAACCGAAGCCGAGGTATTACGCAGAACAGTATCACCGTTAAAGCCTAAAGAACAGTATATTATTAATCGACTTTACTTAGATGATATTACAGTAACACAGGCAGAGCTTGCACGAGAACTTAGTATTTCTGAGGATAGCTAAAAAAAGAGTGCATATCGTTTGAGAAAAAAACTGCATGCATTTTTAAGTAATTAATAACAGTTTACACCGGCAGAAATGTCGGTGTAAATTTTTTAAAAAATTTTGTCCACCTTACCCCATTCTCGTGGCTTATATATAGAGGGAAAAAACAAGCCCTCGGAAATGGAGGTGATTTTGATGTTAAAGCATCAGATAGAAATTAATGTGTTAACCGATGACAAACTAAAAAATGTCATTAAGAGCAGTGAGTTAACCTTACGAAACCGCATATTGACCGCATTGTTTGGCAAGGAACAGCGAATACTGGTCTTGGTACCGGCGGACAGTGTACAGTCAGTAGCAATTAAAGAAGTGGAAGCTGAGGTGATGACCAATGGGTAATAAAATGCCAATTAAGGTAGAACCATATGACCATCAAAAAAGGGCATTTCACTTCGTTTGCGGCTTATTCGGGCTGAGAGGATACATGCCTGCTTCAACAGGAGCGGCTTTGCTTATGGAGATGGGGACAGGCAAGACCATAACTACCCTTGCAATTATGGGAGAATTATTCAACCAAGAATTAATTAAGAAAGCCTTAATTATCTGTCCACTTTCCATTACAAGAGTATGGCTTGAGGAACTTCGCAAGTTTGCTGCTTTCGACTACACTGCAGTAGTTCTTGAAGGTAGTGGTAGCAAAAAAATTGAAACATTAAGGCATATGACCGGCAGCTCTCTACAAGTCGTTATCTGTAATTATGAATCAGCTTGGCGGCTTGAGGAAGAACTGCTCTGCTTTGATGCAGATATTGTTGTGGCTGATGAAGGCCATAAAATAAAGTGCCATAACACTAAGCAATCAAAGGCTTTGCACAAATTTGGTGCAAAAGCAAGATATAAAATACTTCTTACCGGCACAGTCATCACCAATAAAGCCATTGATTTATTTTCCCAATATAAATTCATCAATCCAACTATATTTGGACAAAGCTTTTATGTTTTCCGTAATAAATACTTTGACATGACAGGGTTTGGACAACACACACCGGTTCTAAAAAAATCAATGGAAGCGGAGCTAACAAAACGGCTTCATTCTATCGCTTTTCGTGCTAATAAGGCTGAGTGCCTTGATCTGCCGCAGACGTTGGACATTGTAAGATATGTAGAATTAGAGCCAAGTGCTTTGCAGATTTACAAAAATCTTGTTAATGATAGCTTTGCCGAGCTTACCAGAGGAGAGGTCACAGTCACCAACGTTCTAACCCGATTGCTTCGGTTATCACAGTTAACTGGCGGCTTCATTGGTGATGATGAGGGTAATACTCCACAACGTGTAAGCGTGGCGAAATTAAATGCTCTTGATGACATTATTGAGGAAGTATTAAACGAGGGTAAAAAACTCGTTATCATTGCCCGTTTTGTTGCCGAAATCAAGGCAATCTGCCGTTTGCTTGAAAAACGTAACCTTTTGTATTCCTTGATTATGGGAGGCGTTAAAGACCGTGAGTTGCAAGTTAAGCAGTTTCAAGAAAATCCCCAAGTTCAAGTATTTGTAGGGCAAATTTCAACGGCAGGACTTGGCATAACACTTACAGCAGCTAATACCCTCGTTTTCTACTCACTTGACTACAATATGGCAAATTTTCAGCAAACTAAAGCCAGAATTCACCGTGCCGGGCAAACACAGGACTGTACTTATTATTA
>CAYWBF010000071.1:1562-7611 GCA_964456085.1 uncultured Eubacteriales bacterium | reverse complement strand
GTTTAATTAAAATTAAAGTAAGGTGATATTGATTTGAATAATAAACTTTTTGAACTTTCGGATTCTTTGAAGGCTCTGCGTGATCGTAAAAAGGCACTTGAACTTGAGGTAAAAACAGTAAATGGTGAGATTTCCACGGTTGAAATGCAGTTGATTGACCTTATGGTTGAAAACGAGGTACCGTCCTTCAAACGTGGAGACAGCGGTTTTTCTCTTGTCATTCAAAACTATCCTCAAGCTGAAGCAAGCCGAAAGGACGAGTTATATGAGGCGTTTAAGGAACATGGCTTTTCCCATTTGTTTACCATTAACCATCAAACCCTTACCTCAACATTAAAAGAATTAATGGAGCAAAATGAAGGTTCTGTTCCTAACTGGCTTGAAGGTCTAATTAAGAACTATGAGAAAACAAGCATTCGTATTTATAAATCATAAAAAATGGAGGTTTTAGTTTGAGTAAAAACACTAATTTGGTTTCAAATAAAGGATATTTGGCTCTACAGGATTTTAATATGGTAACAGCAATTCAAGAGGAAATGGCAGGCCTTGACCTTACCTTTGACAAAATTAAGGTGCCTTCCGGCGGAGGTGTGACATTTGAAATGCCTACAGATGACCCTGATTCACCCGATACCGTTAAAGAATTTTCGGGCGTTATCCTCTATCATCATCCCGTTCGGATGTACTATAAGGAAAAGTATACAGGAGCAAATAATCCACCTGATTGTGGAAGCTTTGATGGTAATTTCGGTGTTGGCGTGCCTGGTGGAAGTTGTGCCAAGTGTCCTTTAAATCAGTTCGGTACCGCACTTGATGATGGTTCAGGCAAAGGCTGTAAAGATAGGCGTAGGATATACATTTTGCCTGAAGGTGAAATCTTCCCTGTACTGCTCTCCTTGCCTACAGGCAGTTTGAAAAACCTAACTACATACATAAAGCGTCTACTCTCCAAAGTCAAAAAACCAGTAATGGTAGTAACTAAGTTTACGCTTAAAAAAGCTGTTAACACTAAAGGCATGTCATACTCACAAGCAGTATTAACATTTGACCGTGATTTAAGTGATGAGGAGCAGATAATTATTTCCAAGCTATCTAACCAAGTCAAAGCAATTGCTAAAAACATTGGCTTTGGTGAAGATTGCAGCAATGATGCAGAAGATGATATTCCAAACATTGACCCCGAAACTGGTGAAATTTTAGAGCGGCTTAAATAATAATATCGTTGGCTGGGAACGGTAACGCCTTTCTCAGCCAACAGCAGAAAGGACTTATTATGAATTATAAATGTGTAACAAAAATAAATGAGCTTAAGGAATACATTGGCAGTAGCCAATTTGTGGCGTTCGATATAGAAACTTCGCCTAACAATAACTTCCGTCAGGAACAAGCATCTGCGTTAGACCCACATAAGGCGCATATTGTAGGTGTTAGCTTATCTGTGTCCGAAGGTTCAGGGATTTATGTGCCCATTGCCCATAAGGTTGGAAAAAATATGGAATATTCGGTATTTCTGCCATTTATAACATGGTTTTTGAGAAACTCTCATATTCTTAAAATCGCCCATAACCTAGCCTTTGAAAGCAGTTTTTTCTACGGCTTAAATATTGTTATTGAACCACCTGTTTACGATACAATGATGGCTTCTATGTTAACTTTAAAAAACAACACAGAATTTAGAAAGCTTGCTGATAGCGGCTTGAAAACCCTTGTTCCTAAGATTTTCGATGTGGAAATGCCAAAGTTCGAGGAAATCACCAATGGTCTGCACTTTGATGAGCTGGATGCCACTGCCCCCGAAACATTAAAATATGCCTGTGCAGACAGTGACTACGCCTTAAAGCTGTATAAAACCTTCAACTGTTGGTTTGATAAATTTATGCCTAAGCACCGTTTTATTTTAGAGCACATAGAAAGTCCTACAGCTATATATGTTGGGGCTATGAAATATAATGGGCTACTTGTTGACAAGGAACTTATGCTTCTAAAACAAGCGGAAGCAGACAGCCGATTAACTGAACTTAAGGAGGAAATAGCCTTTATTATCGGTGACGTGAATATAGGAGCAAATGCTTCAACAGCTGATTTTAAGAATTATTTGTATAAGGATTTAAAACTTCCTGTATTGAAAACAACAGCTAAGAATCAAGAAGCAGTTGATGATGAGGCAATTATTTTGCTTACTGATTGGTGCAATGAAAATAAGCCGGAATTTGTACAGCTTTTTCAGTTTATTCAAGAGTATCGTAAATGGGGTAAGCTGAAATCTACATATGTTGATGGATATTTGGAGTATATAAATCCAGTTACAGGGCGCATCCACCCTAACCTACTACAAATGGGAACGGATACAGGACGGTTTTCCTGCAATAAGCCTAATTTGCAAAATTGCCCACGTGCTGGAAACGATGACATTATCGGAGTCCGTAGTTTTATTATTGCTCCAGAAGGAAAAGTTCTTGTAAGCGTTGACCTGTCGCAGATTGAGCTTCGTGTTGGAGCGTTCTACTGCCGGGACGAAATAATGCTTGAAACTTACCGCACAGGCGGTGACATACACGCACAGACAACCTCAGTTATTTATAATATCCCCTTTGAACAAGCTATCGATAAGAATGCAGAGAATTACAAAAACCGCCGTGCTATCGCCAAGAACTGTAATTTCGGCGTGTTTTTTGGGTTATTCCCAAAAGGGCTACAAAGAAATCTTAAATTTAAGGCTGGGCTTGATGTGACGCTTGAGGAATGCGAGGATATAATTTCAAACCATAAATCAGGATACCCTTCATTGGCACAGTGGCAAGATGCTGTAAAAAAGAAAGCCATGCGCGCCAGATACAGTGAAACCTCCCTAGGCAGACGTAGATATTTACCTAACATAAATTCTACTGATTGGAGCAAAAAGAGCTTTTCTGAACGGTGTGCATTAAATACTCCAATTCAAGGTACTGCTGCGGATATTCTCAAATTATCAATGGGACGGATTGTTTTAGGTTTACAGGAGCGTCCGTGGCTACTTCCCCTAATGCAGGTGCATGATGAATTGTTATTTGAAGTTCCTATAGAACATGTTCCGGATGCAGTTGCCTTTATAAAATCATGCATGGAAGCACAGCCTTTTTCTGAATTTGATATTCCGATTATTGCCGAGGCGTCCTATGGTAAAAGTTTCGGAAATTTAAGAGAATTTAAGTAAAAGCTTTAAGAATGGTGGTAATTCTAATGAATAATAATTTTAAAAATACAAATAAGCTAACTCCACTTAATGTCCCTCTTGAGGAATTTATAAAACCCTTTTTCGATGCTGATGAAACAGTTTGTCTGCGTATATTTTCTGATAAAAAGAATACAGCATTTAAAGGGCTTAAGGTTGAGTGCCTCGCAGGTAAAATAGGCGATATGACTGAAACACTCCGTAAGCACAACGAGCAGGATAGAGGCATCTTCTTTACTGTAAACTTCGGTGGTCATAATGACACGGAAATTAGCCGCATTAACGCTCAGTTTGTAGAAAACGATAATTTACCCATTGAAGAACAGCTTGCACGGATTGAAGCCTTCCCTATTCCACCCAGTCTTATTGTTAGGACGAAAAAATCTTTGCATACATACTGGCTTATTAAAAACGGCAGAGTTGAGGGTTTTCGCAGGATACAAAAACGCCTTGTGGCACAGTTTGATGGTGACCCTGCCTGTATTAACGAAAGCCGTGTTTTGCGTTTACCGTCCTTTGAGCATCGTAAGGATGAACCATTTTTGGTATCTGTTATTAAGTTTAACCCTGAACTTAGATATACCCAAGCTGAGCTTGAAGCGGTACTGCCTCAAATACCCCAAACTGATAACAATCCGGCAAAACCTGTACAAAGCGGCACTCGTAAGGGATTAACCTTGGTAGGTAGACGCTGTGATTTTATACAACATTGTAAACAGAACGCCCCTACTTTAAGTGAAGCCGACTGGTATGCAATGGTTTCAAACCTAGCTGTATTTGAAGGCGGTGACAAGGTTATACATCAGCTTTCTAAGCCGTACCCAAAATACAGTTATGCCGAAACGCATGGCAAAATTATTCACTTCCTTGAATCTGGCACAAAACCTATGACCTGTGCAAAAATTGCTGAATGTGGCTTCAACTGCTCTAAGCTGGAACAGGGAGGTTGCGATTGTAAATCTCCTGCTGCCCTTGCCTTTAAACCCATGACAACAGATGAACTTTTGATTTCTTTGAATAATTTTGATATTCCTGAGCTTCCCATTGAAAAAATCAAAGTTGCTTTGAATTTTATCAAAGAAAATCTATATAACATAGAGCCTGCAACAGCTGAAACGCTGATAAATTATGACCTTAAATCAAAATTTGGATTCAAAGACAAAGACCTACGACCACTTATTGCTGCTCATCGGGATGCTTTCAAAAAGTATAGCGACAGCAAGGAATTCCGCCATGAAATGAATGATGGCGAAAACTTGCCAGAATGGTATGAGGTCACTGACAAGGGCAGTCTACGTTTTTTACCTGGTGTGCTTGCTGGCTATCTCAAAGCAAACATCCCAGCGTTTTACTCCGCAGATCAGTATTATATTTACACTGATGGTGTATACAATCCAGTTACGGATTTAGAAGCAAAGGCTTTGGTACGTTCTCACCTAATTGAGCGCCATACAACACTAAACAACATAAACGATACTGAGGGGCAATGGCGTATGAATATTATTAAGCCCCCTTCAGAGCTTAATTCAAACAAATATATTATCAATGTCATAAACGGCTTATATAACGTCAAGACTAATATTTTAACCGAGCATACTCCAGAATACTGTTCAACAGTTCAACTTAATGTAAACTACGTGCCCAATGCAGAATGCCCTAATTTTTTACGTTACCTTGAAATGTCATATTATCACGAGGATATTCCGCTGATTCAAGAGATGTTCGGGTACTTCCTAGTTCCTGTTACTAAAGCTCATAAAGCCTTTGTTATAGTTGGTGCACCAGGTGCCGGTAAGTCACTTACGCTTCTTACGTTAAACAAAATTCTGCTTGGGCAGCGTAATGTGTCAAATGTAATGTGGCAGTCGCTTAATGAACGTTTTAAGACAGCAGAGCTATTCGGCAAATACGGAAATATCTTTGCAGATTTACCATCAAAAGCGATTGACGATAATGGTATGTTTAAGGCTCTTGTGGGTGAGGATTTTGTCCAAGCCGAAAGAAAGGGCAAAGACCCGTTTACCTTCCAATCCTATGCTAGATTATTATTTTCCTGTAACAGTATACCACGCAACTATGGCGATAAATCCGAGGGATTTTATCGCAGGCTTATTATCATTCCATTTGCTGGCAAGCAACTTCCAGAAGATAAAAAGGACGTTGATATGCTCGACAAATTACAAGCGGAGGCTGACGGAATATTTATGTTCGCTGTCGAAGGCTTAAAGCGTCTTATATCCAACAAATTTAAGTTTAGTGAAACGAAAAACACCAAAGCGGAGCTTCATAAATATCGTGTGGATAGCAACAGCGTTCTTTCGTTCGTCGAAGAAACCTGCACTATCGCTCTAGAAGCAGAGGTAGAGCGAACATCATTGTTTGAAAATTATCGTGATTATTGCAAGGAATGCAATCTCCAACCCGTTTCGCAAAAAACCTTTAACAAAGACCTTGAAGCGGCTTTCCCAAGTGTAACAAAAGCAAAAGACAAGCTTGGTAAACGTAATACTTGGCGCGGAATACGATATGGGCAAGACGATTAAAACATTTGGAACAGTAGTGTTTGATGGATTTGATGGATTTGATGGATTTGATGAGGTTTTAATTTCTTTACATATATAACCAATAATAATAAATTCGAAAGGATTTAAGGTATGTAAAAAAATGTATTCTAATAAAAAGATATATATACACCTATCAAAAGTATCTATCCCATCAAATATTTTTATAGTCAGTTATAGAACAGTGGTGTTTGATGGATTTGATGGAATTGATGAGGTTTCAATTTCTTTACATATATAACCAATAATAATAAATTCGAAAGGATTTAAGGTATGT
>CAYWBF010000071.1:0-1462 GCA_964456085.1 uncultured Eubacteriales bacterium | reverse complement strand
AATTTCTTTACATATATAACCAATAATAATAAATTCGAAAGGATTTAAGGTATGTAAAAAAATGTATTCTAATAAAAAGATATATATACACCTATCAAAAGTATCTATCCCATCAAACCTATTATAAAATACGTAATATACCAGTGGTGTTTGATGGATTTGATGGGATTGATGAGGTTTTAATTTCTTTATGTATATAACCAATAATAATAAATAAATCTGAAAGGATTTAAGGTGTGCAAAAATTATATTCTAATAAAAAGATATATATACACCTATCAAAAGTATATATCCCATCAAATGTTATTTTGAAAGGCAGTGCTGCTTATGCTTGAAAAAGACATTGTAAACCAAATTCAACGTTATTTAAAAACTGTGCCCCACTGCTTTGCATGGAAAACACATGGTGCACAATATAGCGTTGCTGGCATACCCGACATAATTGTATGCTATAAAGGACAGTTTATAGCCTTTGAAGTTAAATCAGCCACAGGCAAGCCAACTAAGCTTCAAGAGGTCACCATAGATAAAATCCGAAAGGCTGGTGGCATTGCTGCAGTTATTCGTAGCGTGGATGAGGTTAAAAAAGTAATAGAGAACACAGAAGGTGAACAAAATGACTAAAAAAGAACTATCCCAGTTATATTATTTAAACCGTGAAATAGAAGAACAACAACGGCGTTTACATGAGCTAGAGGGCTTGGCTACTTCTTGCGTATCGCGCATAACCGGAATGCCAAATGTGCAGGGCATATACGATAAAGTTAGCAAGTATGCAGCAGAGATTGCAGACTTAAAAAGCCTCTTGGACTTAAACCTGAAGAAATGTTTTTATGAACTACATAGGCTTAATCGTTTCATTGAGAGCGTGGAGGACAGCCAAATGCGAATGATTTTGTCCCTTCGCTATGTTAATGGATTGAGCTGGCAACAAGTAGCTTATAGTATCGGAGAACTTGACGAACAGTATCCAAGGCGAAAACATAACGCTTTTTTAAAAAAATATAAACTTGACGAAAATGACGAACCAAATATGCTATAATAGTATTGTGAAAAATTATCTTAAAGGCATCTGCCGACAGAAATGTTGGTAGGTGCTTTTATTTTGCAAAAGGATGAAAGCTATGCCATATAAACCAAAACGCCCATGCTCCTATACTGGCTGTCCTAAACTGACGAACGGACAATACTGCGAGGAGCATAAAAAGAAAGCCGACAGAGATTACAACCGCTACCAGCGTGACCCTGCTTCGAAAAAACGGTACGGTGGTGCTTGGAAGCGTATTCGTAACAGTTATATTAAAGCTCACCCACTCTGCGAAGTATGCAAGAAGAATAGCAAGCTTACGCCTGCTAAAGAAGTGCACCACATTGTTCCTCTTTCTAACGGCGGTGACCACAGAAATGAAAACCTAATGTCTTTATGTAAGAGCTGCCATTCTACAATAACCGCAAAGGAAAA
>CAYWBF010000070.1:0-9779 GCA_964456085.1 uncultured Eubacteriales bacterium | reverse complement strand
ATAGCTCAGATGGACGGTTTTACGCCCTTATGCATTTGTTTGATACAGCTGAGAAGCAGCCTACTCTTACGGTTATAAAAATATTTGAAACGGATCATTTAAAATGGATTTCCTGTAATATGTACTTTATGGAGACCTTTTATAAGCGGCTTAAAGCCTTGCTTGACAGTGGTCATAAGATAGAATTTGATTTCCAATTAAAAGATCATAATTACTATAGTTTAAAAATGCATAAAATTTTTTCAGAATTGCTCTTGCACAAAAACTTCAATATTTATTTCTATTTATGTAAAGACAAGAGTGCACATATTTCAAGCATTTACATAATTCCAAAAAAAATAGTGATTGTGGGCTACTGTTCCGAGGAAGATTTGGGAGATATGTTTAGCTGTTTGTACAGGGACAGTCAGCATATCTATATATACGAAAAAATTATAGATAGATACTTTCTGTCCTCTCATACCCCAAGGATTGCAACCAAACGGGCAGAAATTGAAAAAATTATTGAAGTAATCAAAGCCAATCAGCACAAACCTGGAGAATACTATCACTCCGAGAATTTCTTGAGTGCTACAACAATGATTGAAGAATTGTTCAATGAAATACTAAACGATAATCATCTGACCACAAGCCAAAAACGACTTTGCCGAATGTATTACAGCATTTTTAGAGCCAATATTGAAAACAGCTTATCCGATTCAACAATCGATATGTATTATGTACTGGATGACATAATAGCCCCACTATCCTACAAAACGATTACACAGCATACCCTATCAGCTATAACTGGAAAGCTAATCCAAATAAGTAGACAACAGTATCAACGACATCTCAGGTATACGTCAGAGCTTCTGCTTAGAGATCAGCGATATCGCATCATTTTGCATTACGAAGCAGACATGAATTTGAAAACTATTATGTGTAAAAGTGAATGTTGGTCGCTTGTTATGGATACAAAAAGCCTTTCAGGAAAGTCCAAATTTGTATTCTCCGATAATGTCAACTACATTGGACATTTTCAAAAAGAATTTCAGGAGATATTTGATAGCGTGCCATATTCAAAAAAGAGCAATGCTCATGTTGCAGAGCTTTTTAGGAAAATCGCTAATGGTGATACGATTTAGAACCTGTGTTCAATAAGCTGCCACCCGCATTTGAAGCTATTATTCCGTCATTCTTTGTTGCGCCGCTAATTACGAAAAATCGCTTTTTCAAATGCAGGTCGCCCATTACTGAACACAGGTTCTTATTATAGTCAGCAAAAAGGGGCTGTGCAAACTCAAGTGAGTTTTGCAACAGCCCCTATTTTGTTAAATATGCAACCACCATGCTATAAATTTCATGCAAAAGCTCATCACGATGAACTAGCTGTTCCTGCTCAAGTATATCTCCACGTAAAACAAGCCGTTGAATAGCGCTAAGAATAATATTTGAGATTACAGAATTAGCTAACCTTGCGTCCATCTTGGGATTAAAAATCCCCTCTTTTTGTCCTGCAACGATAATATCATAAAAAAGCTCATAATTGCGAATAAGCTCTGTATATAAATCATGCTTTTCCTTTATGCCTACACTGTTTCGGAAATATATATCAAACATCGCCGTAAACAGCACATCTCCCGGGCAAAGCTTAATTAGAAGCACAAAATTGTTAAACTGCCCCTTTAGTCCGTCCATAGCAGACGTATAGGAAACACTGTTAGCCAGAAATATTTCTTGAAAGGTATTAAACACATCGATTTGGATACTATACAACAGCTCCTCAATGGTGCCGTAGTATTTATACAACGTCTGGCGGCTCATACCAAGCTCTGCCGCTATGGCCTTCATAGTAATAAAGCCGATACCCTTCTCCGTTATAATATCCTTTGCCTGACGGAGTATTTCTTCTCTGCGCTTTTCCCTCATTATGTCATACTTGTTTGCCTTCATATAATACACCACGCTAGGGGGTTTGGGGGAGTGCAGATCCCCCAAGAATTTCGCCCCGTTTAAATTTCATATCTGGTGATTATACAGCAAAGCATTGGAACTTTCAATAAGCTTAGCCATCATTTCCTCAGAAAAAGCTCCTTGGGTAAACTGCACCAACCCACGCAGAGGCAGATTAAATATCATCTTCTCTGCCATTTTACGCTGGGCAGGGGAGTCAGAGTTTCCTCCCAGTGCTTGGCTAAATCCAGCTACAACAGGCTTTAACGCCTCTGCCAATTGAGGATATACCATAAATTCTCCTACCATACTGTTTGGGTGAAAAGCTCTAGTATATTTTTTCCAGCCTTTTAAGGTAACATTGCTGCTGGCTATTACATCTTCTGCATTACGGCATAAATATATTACGAACTCAGAATCCGGCTCAATATTATATTCCATCAAGTCCGAATCATAATAGCAAAAATCCTCTTCCTTAAGATCAAGCTCAATATTTTTACTCTCTCCGGATTTTAAAGCTACCTTTTTAAATGCCTTTAACTGCTTCTGTGGATATGGTACGCCTGTATTGTTGGCTTTGCCTATGTATACCTGCACCACGTCTGCTGCATCATAAGCTCCTGTGTTAGTTAGGGTAAGAGAAATATTTAACCCATCAAATTTAATATCGCTGTAAGCAAAGCTGCTGTAGGTCAGCCCGTAACCAAAGGGATATGCCACCGGCAGCTTTTTTGATAAGAAATATCTGTACCCAACATAAATCCCCTCGGAATAATGTACCTTATCTCTAAAAGGCCTATACCATAAATACGACGGACAGTGCTCCAGCTCCAAAGGATATGTTTCTGCAAGCCGACCCCCTGGGGAGTACCCTGTCAACACATCAGCAACAGCTTCCCCAACTCCTTGGCCAGCTAAGCCTACTAGCAAAATGGAACTTGCCTGCTCCTTAATATCAGTAAGACGCACAACCCCACCTGCAACAATACAAACTACGACCTTGCTATGCACCTTACAAAGAGTGCTGATTAACTCCAACTGCTCAGTAGACAGATTAATATGCTCCCTGTCTAACCCTTCCATTTCCTCATGATCGTGCAGACCGGCAAAAATAACTACCTTGTCAGCAGAAGGAGCCTTCTCCAAAGCCTGTTGAGCAGATTCAGCAAACTCTACATTGGGGATTAGCTTCTGTACGCTTTCTAAAATCCCCTGTGTCTTATAGGCATTTACATGAGAGCTACCCCCTCCCTGAAAACGGGTAGCCCTAGCAAAATCCCCAACGCATAACACTCTTTCCCCGTCTTTAAGGGGTAGACAGTTATCCTCATTTTTAAGCAGCACCATACAATCTCTGGCGATTTCCTTCGCCAAGGCATGATGTGCTTCATAATCTATTTCTTGGTTGCGTTTCTCTTGATGCTTAAGCATTAAGGAAAGTATTCTTGAAACAGCCTTATCAAGGTCAGCCATAGAAAGCTCACCGCTGTTTACAGCATTAATTACCTTGTCTGTGTTTAAACTGCCAGAGGTAGGCATTTCAAGCTCCGTGCCAGCCTTTACAGCCTCAACCCGCTTGCTTAATCCGCCCCAGTCTGTGACTGTCATTCCGTCAAAGCCCCACTCATTCCGTAAAATGTCAGTAAGCAGTTTCTTATTATCGCTGGAATAAACCCCTCCAATTCTATTGTAAGAGCTCATAAGGGATTGCGGCGCAGCATTTTTTACAACATACTCAAAAGCAGAAAGGTAAATTTCTCTTAAGGTTCTCTCATCAAGCTCGCATGATAAGGTCATGCGCTCATTTTCCTGATTATTTACAGCAAAATGCTTTGGACATGCGGCAACGCCGTTCTCCTGTAAACCCTTTACAGTTTCGGCCGCCATAACCCCCGTTAAATACGGGTCCTCGGAATAATATTCAAAATTTCGTCCGCACAAAGGGCTTCGCTTAATATTCATTCCAGGCCCCAGCACAACATTAACCCCTAAGGAATTAGCCTCTCTAGCTATTGCCTCAGCCTGACGCTTAGCCAGCTCCGGGTCAAAGCTGCAAGCCATCGCTTGGGAAGTAGGAAAGCATGTAGATGGCTTGCTTTTATACAAACCCAGATGGTCAGAGGCTTTGTCCTGCATACGCAGTCCATGAGGGCCGTCCGACATGGTTATTGCATTTATTCCAAAGCGTTCAAGGCTGTCCGTCTGCCAGAAGGTACTGCCGGACAAAAGCGATGCCTTTTCCTGCAATGTCATTTGCTCAACAATTTTTTCTATATCCATATTTTACTCCTTAACAAAATTATTTCTGCTGTGCTTTCATACGGCGCTCGTTTAAGTCGGCAATAATCTGGGGATAAAGCTTATCTGTATCATAAAACATCATAGCAACAACGGTACACACATATCCAAATATAGGCAAAATTAGACGAATAAAGCTTAACCCCGACAACACAGAACCCGGCTGAACCTGCGCCACACCGCTAACAGGCTCTATAAATCCAATAGCTGCAAGGAACAAACCGGCCGTAAGCCCACCAAAGGCCATACCCAGCTTATTTACAAAGGTAAGCATACCTGAGATAGCGCCCTCACCACGAACACCGCTTTTCCACTCGCCATACTCAACGCAGTCAGGCAGCATAGCCCAAGCAACAGAACCTGGAATGGCGGCGGCAACTGTTCCGGCAATGAACAATATAACTATAAGCTGAACATTCTCCGCCGGATTTGGAATAAAGAAGATAATAGTATAAATAACAGCGGTCAAAACACTACCGGCAGACAAAATAAGTCTCTTGCCGAATTTTTTAGCCAAAGAAGGTATAAGTAAGATAACCGGTATGGAAATAAGCACGGAAACCAAGGAAATAGTAGTAATAGGAGAGGTGTTGCCCAAAACGTATTGCCAGTAGTAGAGGTTGAGAGCGTTTGCACCGGCAAGAGCAAGTACGTCAGAGCCAAGGGAAGCCATTAACAGAAGAATGGATTTGTTCTGGAAAAGCATTTTTATGCTCGCCCCAAAGGTAATGCCTTCTCCGGTGATAGCCACTGATAATTTGTCATGCCTTTTTGCGCTCATGCCGCACATGATAAAGGAAGCAGTAAGCAAAACTGCCCATATAATAGCCATGTTTCTCCAAGCATCAGCATCAAGCAGCAAATAGTCATTATTCCATAAATCCCCAACCTTTTTGCCAACAGCCTGTGCTATACCTTCCGGAAGAGCGTCCCCGGGGTTGATTCCGTATTGAGCTAGAGGGTTTGGCGCCTTTGAAAACATTTTAATTATAGGAAGGCTGAATGCGCTTACTAAAACGAGAGCTATGTTCGCCATGGCTTGCTTTAGTGAGGAGAGCATGTTGCGTTGTGCAAGCTCTGTGCTCATTACGGCAGTCAAGGCGTGGTAAGGTATGTTAACTACTGTAGAAATCAAGGAGTAGGAAATGTACATTATGTAGGCGTACAGCAAACGAGTAGACATAGGCATTTCTGCCAAGGATACACCGGAAACAAACCCCGGAGTAGAAAACAGCAGTACCAAAACCAAGCCTAAAAACGGAGCGCCAAACATTACATAAGGTCTGTATCTGCCCCACTTGCTGCGAGTTCTGTCGGAAATCATACCCATAAGAGGGTCGGTAAAGGCATCAATGGCACGGGCTACAACAAACAAAACACCTACAGCCGAGGCACCTACACCTAATACAGAGTTAAAAAACGGCATTAAAAAGCTAATTGCCAAGCCAAAAGCAATGTTACTGCCAAAGCCTCCCCACATATAGCCAAACATTTCTCCCTTAGTGGCTAAACGAACAGACGAAGCCGGACTTGTGTTTTCAGATTTCATATTTTTTCCCCCTTTTAAAATGATCTTCCTGATAAGCTTACGAAATAATTTATCATTTCTTTGTTTTCCTTCGGAATAATGGTATCAACCACCTTATATACTACATTGGAGTCAATAACAGTAACGCCACCTGCCGCAAGAATTTGCTTTATACCTGCAATAGCGGCATCACGTCTATCCTTTGGAATAAATATTAACAAGGCTCTAAGCTGTGCTTTAGCATTCCCGGAAAATTGATATTCCGAAAATTCCTTGATTTCTTTATTTTCTGTGTAAAGCTTATTAAGCTCCTCCAATATCTGAGCAGTCATGGGATTATTTTTCGAGATGCCCATTCTCTGAAACTGGTCGTCTGGAGCGTCATTCTCCACCATCAGCCTAACAAGGTTCTGCATCATGCGAAGCTCAACCTGTGTATCTGACAGTTCCTTGTCCTGCTTTGGGTCTGCTTCCAAGTCAAAAAGCTTTGTTCCGAAATTATACGGTCTGCATACGGAAAACCCCGAGGGATATTTGTTAGGTACAGTACCCTTGGTAAAGGAAAATTCTCGTGAAGGCTCTTGGCGTTTAAGCCGCTCAATGCCAAACATATTACGCATATCGCATGGCATAAAGGTATGCTCCATCAGAGGTGTATTTTCCTCGGAAATGGGTGCTCGCATATAAACATATTTGCCGTCAGTTATATTTATATGCCCCTCATGATAGCCAAACAAGGCATACTCCCGTACTTCCTTATGGCTTGCTATAGTTTCTCCCAAGGGCTTGCCGTCCATGTCCTTAGGAAGGTCAACAGAGAAAAAATCCAACAGCGTAGGCGCAAGGTCTATTGTTTGAATAAGAGCCTCCCGTCGCTCTCCACCCTTTGGACAGCGAGGGTCGTGTATAAATAGTGGTATATTGGCTATTTCATTATAAACGGGCATGATTGTCTTGCTCCACCAGCCATGCTCTCCAAGCAGGTAGCCATGGTCGGTGTTAACAATAAGCATTGTGTCCTCCCATAGATTATGCTTGTCAAAAGCGTCAAGGAGCTTACCCACATACTCGTCGCACATCATAAGCAAGGCAAAATACTCCATCTTCCCTCGCTCCACAACCTCGTCGCTCTCTTTGACGAAATCATATGCCGGCCAGTAAACGTCCTTACCCTCCATTAGCTGCTTAAGCTTGCTGCGGTAATTCTCCGTGGCATAAAAAGGCTCATGGGGGTCAAAGCACTCAATTTGCAGATACCAGTTGTCAAAGGCGGCGTTTGTGTCAATAAACTCCAAGCCGTTGGCAAAGGTTCTGGCTATGCAGGTGTCCTCCTCCTTTTGCATCTTTAAAAGGTTCTTGTTATCCTGCTGCATCATTGTCCTTTGTATGCTCAAATGAGACACCGCCAAATCACGGCTTGGTATTTCGGCGGCATAGCCTACCCATTTATCCCCTTCCTGTCCACGGATAAATTCATAGGTAGAAAAACGGTTGTGATATGTGCTGCCACCGTCCTCCCAGTAGTGAGAATGGTCTGTAGCCAAATGAGTGTGTATACCTTTTTTGCGTAGCAGCTCTGGCATAGAGTCGTCAAAAGGCTCCAACGGCCCCCAGCCACGGTGCAAAAAATTATACCTTCCTGTGTGCAGCTCTCTACGGGCAGGCATACAGGGCAGACTACCAACGTAGCAGTTATCAAAAGTAACCGCCTTTTCGCCCAATCTTTTAAAGTTTGGCAAAAGCTCACCCAATTCACACCCATAATTAGGAAGCATATGCCGGTTTAGGCTGTCGAACATAAGCATTACAGCTTTAATAAAAATACACCTCACTCTCTCAAATGTGTTGACACTATGTCAATACTTAGATAATATCACTCCTATTTACACTGTGTCAATAGATTTTTGTTGTGCATATTGTATGATATTTTTATAATATTTTCTACATTATATACAGTATATAAGAACAACCTAGCTGTTCATAAAAAAACACCCTATAAGGTAGAATATAACCATTCTACCTTATAGGGTGCCAACTAGCTCAGGCTATAAAAATTTCTTTAACCTCATAATCTCATCACGGACAGAAGCCGCTCTTTCAAAGAACAAGTCTTGAGCTGCCTGCTTCATTTCCTTATCCAGCTTTTTGATAGCTGCTCTTATCTCGTCTACGCTCATGGATTCTGGGTCTTTGTCAAGGCCTATGGATTTCTTTTCCTCCGGCGTTACAGTGGCACGGATTATCTCATGAATCTTCTTTTCTATAGATTTTGGGGTAATGCCGTGCTTTTTGTTGTAGTCCTCTTGGATTTTGCGGCGACGGTTTGTCTCCGCTATGGCTTCCTCCATAGATTTAGTTATGGTGTCGGCGTACATCAGTACCCTGCCTTGGCTGTTTCTGGCGGCACGGCCTATGGTTTGCACAAGAGAGGTTCGGGAGCGAAGAAATCCCTCCTTGTCTGCATCAAGCATAGCCACAAGCTCTGTCTCGGGAATATCCAAGCCTTCTCGAAGAAGATTTATCCCCACCAGCACATCAAAAACGTCCATACGTAGGTCACGAATGATTTCCAGCCGCTCCAGCGTATCTATATCCGAATGAAGGTATCTAACCCGTATGCCGCTGTCCTTCAAATAATTTGTTAAGTCCTCTGCCATTTTCTTGGTTAGGGTCGTTACCAATACCTTGTTCTTGTTTGCGATAACCTTTTTTATTTCCTTGATTAAGTCGTCAATCTGTCCTTTTGTAGGGCGTATAAAAATTTCCGGGTCAAGCAGTCCGGTAGGGCGAATAATTTGCTCCACTGTAAGCTCGGTATGGGCATATTCATATTGTGCAGGTGTTGCAGACACAAAAAGTAGCTGATTGATTTTCTCCTCAAACTCGTAAAATTTCAAAGGTCTGTTATCCAAAGCCGAGGGCAAGCGGAAGCCGTAATCCACCAAAACGGTTTTTCTGGACTTATCACCTTCGTACATACCCCTTATCTGAGGAAGGGAAACGTGGGACTCGTCGGCAATAATCAAAAAATCCTCCGGAAAATAGTCTATTAAGGTATAAGGCGTACTCCCCGGAGGACGCTGGGTCAAGTGCCGTGAGTAATTTTCAATGCCGGAGCAAAAGCCCATCTCTCTCATCATTTCTACGTCGTAGCTTGTCCGTTGTAAAATCCTTTGCGCCTCCAAAAGCTTCTCCTGTGATTTAAGCTCCGCTACTCGCTCATTAAGCTCTGCCTCTATGGTAGCAATAGCAATCTCCATTTTATCCTTAGAAGTTACGAAGTGAGAGGCCGGGAAAACACGCATATGCTTTAAGTAGCCCAAAACCTCACCTGTTAGAACGTTTACCTCCGTAATACGCTCTATTTCATCACCAAAAAATTCTACCCTATAGGCAGTATCGGTGGCATCAGCAGAAAAAATCTCCACGCAATCCCCTCGTACCCTAAAGGTTCCACGGATAAAGTTCAAATCATTCCTATTATACTGAATATCCACCAGCTTCCGTAGAACAGCATCTCTGTCGTAGCACATGCCCTGCCTTAAGGAAAGCACCAGATCATTATACTCGCTTGGATCACCCAAGCCATATATGCAAGAAACGCTTGCGATTATAATTACGTCCCTTCGCTCAAACAAAGCACATGTGGCAGAGTGGCGCAGCTTGTCTATTTCATCGTTTATGGAGGAATCCTTTTCAATGTAGGTATCAGAGGAAGGAACGTACGCCTCCGGCTGGTAGTAGTCGTAGTAGCTTACAAAATACTCAACAGCATTATGGGGGAAAAACTCCTTAAACTCCGAATATAGCTGTGCGGCAAGGGTTTTGTTGTGAGCAAGGACGAGGGTTGGCTTTTGAAGCTCATTTATTACATTAGCCATTGTAAAGGTTTTACCCGAGCCTGTAACACCCAAAAGGGTTTGAAATTTGTTATTCTCCCTAAAACCCTGTACCAACGCCGCTATATCCTCCGGCTGGTCGCCTGTAGGTTTAAATTTCGATTCCAGCTTAAACTCCATAA
>CAYWBF010000069.1:0-9839 GCA_964456085.1 uncultured Eubacteriales bacterium | reverse complement strand
AAATTATGAAGATATAGAACACGCAATAGACCAATTTAAAAGCGTCACAAGTCAGATACAAAAGAAAAGCAGTACATTCTCACAACCCTTTAAAATTGCAAAATGGAATTTGATTCCCATTATACGAACCTTGTAAGCCATCATAAATCGGCAAGATTTAAGGCACTTGGAAATTAATACCTGTCAATATTGTTATTTTCGTTTAACATATCGCATATATTTTAACTTTGAGAGGGGGCGTTAAACTTTGAAAAGGAAAGTACCATTACAAATATCATTTCACAATCCTAATACTAATGAGCAGTTAGTCGATGAGCTGATAAAGCTTTCTGCAGAAGTTGCCAAAGCAAAGCTAACGAACACTATTATACATAAGAATTTGGATAGTTTGTCATACCCTCCAAACAATCACCTTTCTGTCAGTAATTTACTTCAAACTGGTACATAATCCAAAAAACACTTGCAATAAGCAGACAAGCAATATATAATAATAGATGTTACAGAACGTTAATGTTAATGAGAAAAACAACTTACACTAATTATCCACCAGTACCAAAGCAATCGTGTACCAAGGATAAGTGATTGGAGATGTTATTATATGAATATTGCTGCTTATTGCAGGGTATCTACAGACAAAGACGACCAACTAAATAGTCTTGATGCCCAGAAAAAATTCTTTGAGGAATACACTGTAAAGAACAACAACCGCCTTGTTCGCATATATGCAGACGAGGGAATATCGGGTACTAAAATAAAGAATAGAAAGGAGTTTTTACGGCTTTTACGAGATGCACAGCATGGTTTGTTTGATACAGTTGTTGTAAAGGATATTTCACGCTTCGCTAGAAATACCGTTGATTTTCTTAACTCCATAAGGCAGCTTAAAGCTCTTGGGATTGAAACCATATTCCTTACTTCAAACCAAACAGTGCTGGGTAATTCGGAATTTGTACTAACAATTTTTGGAGCGTTAGCACAGGAAGAAAGTGCAAATACTTCTAAACGTGTTAAATTCGGCAAAAAAATGAACGCCCAAAAAGGGCGTGTGCCAAACTTAGTTTTTGGTTATGACAAAACCAAGGGTGATTATTTTAATTTAAGTATCAATGAATTTGAAGCAAATACTGTACGCCGTATATTTGAGCTTTATATAAACGGTGGTTATGGTGCAAATAAGATATCTCAAATTTTAAATGCTGAAGGAGTTAAAACAAAGCGAAATTGTAAATGGACTCAAAATGCTATAAGCCGTATTCTTACAAACGAACTGTATACAGGAAAGATTATTAACGGCAAGCAGGAAGTTGAGGATTTTTTAACAGGTGTTCGCAAAGAAAAGGACGAGCTAGACTGGTTTATTGTTGATAAACCGGAGCTGCGAATAATTGATGATTCAACCTTTATAACTGCTTCCAAAATACTTTCCAACCGCCAAAGGGATTTTAACCTTAACCATGAGCGGCAAAGCAACAAACATTTGTTTTCAACCCTTATTAAATGTGCTTGTTGTGGATATAGCTTTCGCCGTACAGAGCGCGTATTTAAAAACACATATATCAAATGGGTATGCAGCGGTAGAAACGCAAAAGGTGCTGATAGTTGCAATAATCTTTCAAAAATTGATGAACAAGAACTAATGACAGCAATTAAGGACTATTTTAAAAACATACTTAACACTAAAGCTGATGTTATGAAAAGCATTGTTAAAGAATTTAACAGAATATATAAAGCCAAAGATGATAATGTAGAATATGAAGCACAGCTTAGTGAAAGGTTAACAAAGGCTAACAAATCACGCCAAAAATACATGGATATGTATAGTGATGACTTAATAACTAGAGATGAACTTAGAGAAAAGGTTGGAAGCTTAAATATAGAAATTGAAAAACTAGAAAACGAATTAAAGCTGGTAAAATATAATTTAAGCAAGAGTGACCAGCTAGAAAATGTCCTTGCTTCCACATTTGCAGATGTAGAAAGCGTTTTGTCTATGGAACATTTAACAAACTCACAGCTTAAACGCATTATTGAAAAAATTGTAGTGGACGAGCATGGCAAAATTGATATTTACTTACGCTTATTCTCTGATATAGGACTGGACAATAGCGTTCTGATTGGCAATAGCCAAACATAAAGATGTAACCGAGCGTCTAGTAAAGATTAACCCGAAGCTGGCGGGAGAAGCACGACAGGTTTTAGAAGTTAATAAATCAGAAAGACATATTCGGGGGGGTCTAGCTACAAAGGAAAAATATATGGTGATTACTGGAAACATTGTTAAAAAACTCTAAGAAATTGCCGATTAATCAAGTAATACCAATTTTATTTAAACTAATAAAAATATTTATTTCGCTTTAGTAGAATCTTTGTATTCTATAGAAGCGGCAAATATTTTTATTCATTTTAAGAAGATTATGAAGAGGAATCCTTCCGTTACAAAAAATGGAGGGATTTTTTCATGTAGATTTCTTTTTTCCTTCTATCACACTTGAAATAAAACTAATAGAATAAAAAAGTCAACTTAAAAACACAAAAAAGTCATAAGTAAAAGTTAGAATCAGATGAAATTTTCACATAGGGAGGATGTACAATGAAACCCGAACAAAATCCTACACAAATTACTATTAAGCCAATTACAGATAAAAATACCCCTAAAATTAAAAAGACAAGAGTTGTACAGTACGTGCGCTTTGCTATTTTGAGTGTGGTTTTGGGTGGCTCAATGCTTTTGTCCTACCTCCATTTGCATGGTGGAAGCCAGTATCCCTCCATACATGCTATTTGTCCTCTGGGGGGACTTGAAAATTTATGGGCATGGTTTGCAGGGAAGGGTAACTTGCAAAAGCTGTTTTCTGGCACAATGACTTTGTTTTTCTTTACCTTTATTTTTGCTGTGCTGTTCGGCAGAGCCTTTTGCGGCAACATTTGTCCATTTGGGTTTTTGCAGGAGCTTGTGGGGAAAATTTCAAAAAGAAAATTTACTGTTTCGGAAAAGGCAGATAAAATATTACGTTTTGGGAAATACATAGTGCTTGGGATAATAACGGTTATGGCTTGGATAACAGCAACAATATGGATTTCGCCCTATGACCCTTGGACTGCGTTTGCTCACATATGGTCGGGGGCAGAGATTTTTGCCGAAAACGGAATTGGCTTTGTTATTCTTGTGATTGTCCTTGTTGCTGCTGTGTTTATAGATCGTTTCTTTTGTAAGTATCTTTGCCCAGCAGGGGCCTTGTACGGCGTAACCTCCAAAATCAGCCCTGTTAAGATTAAAAGAGATAAATGCAGCAATTGCGGACAATGCAGCCGTAAATGCCCCATGAATATAGATGTAAGCAGCACAAATGCTGTTACCTCTGCAGAATGTATCGCTTGCGGAGAGTGTGTAAATGCTTGCCCCTCAAAAAATGCCGAGGTTAAAATAACCGTTATGGGGAAGGTTATTAAGCCGCTCACGTTTGTGGTTTTAACTGTGGGCATATTCTTCGGCAGTATTGTTGCCCTTGATGCGGTAGGTCTTATGCAAGTAACCGTCCCTACAATCGAAAGTGTTTCAGCCAGCGGCAATTACTTGAAGGTTGCTGATCTCCGAGGTTCTATGACTATTGAAATGGGTGCAGCTTATACAGGAATGGAGCTTTCGGCATTTTATGAGCTAATGGAGATACCTGAGGGCGTTCCGAAGGATACACAGCTTAAATATGTTGCATACTATGTACCCGGTTATGACTTCCATGCAATAAAAGCGAGAAAATAGAAAAATGGCATCAAGCTTTTGCTTGATGCCATTTTTTAGTGGTGACCGCTTTGAGTATGATTGGTGGTAACATGGCTATCATGTCCATCATTAAGGGAGTGTCCATAGTAATATTGTCCGCTATGAGTATGGTTGTAGGCAAGACTGCAGTCTTCAACCGTACATTCGGAATATGACACTCGTGTTACTTTTGTTGTGCTATGATCGTGGCTTCCAGCAAATACAGTAGTTGAGAGTGTCAAGGCAAACACAACAACTCCAAAACCTGACAGCATTTTTTTAAATCCCATTCGTATCCCTCCTTTACTTATTTTTTATTCCCAATTATTTTAGGAATTGTTATAGTAGATTACGAAATCAACGTGCTAAAATGTAGGGTGTCACCCTACAAAAAATAAAAAATATTTCGTATTCTTTCAATGAAAAGGAGGTATATCGTGAACGAACTTGAAAAAACAGTTGCCGAGGCAAAGAAAAATGTAAAGGCACTTGACAGTCTGATAAATAATTACCTCCCGTTTATCAAAAAGCAAGTCGGAACCCTAATTAACCTTGGGCTTCCCTATGAAGATATGCTAAGCTTAGCAATGCTTGTATTCACAAATTGCGTAGGGCAATATACCGAGGGTAGGGGAGGTTTTTTATCATTTGTAAAGACAAGCATAAAAAACAGAATTATTGACGAAAGTCGTAAGGAACAAAGGCATTTATCAAAAACCATTCCATTACAGATAGAAGATGAAATATCTTTTGAGAGCCAAATTTCATTACAAACCTACAACAGAGAACTTGAACGTCAGAGCTTGTCCGACGAGATTGACAGTCTGTCACTTGCCTTGACTCCATATAATATTACCTTCGGAGAGCTGACAAAGATATGTCCAAAGCAGGGTAGGGCAAGGCAGCTTTGCTTACGCCTTGCAGAAGCCGTGGTAAACGATAAAGCGATGAAAGCTGAACTGCTTAAAAATAAACGGCTAACCCAAAACCGCCTAGCTAATTGTCTTAATATCTCACCAAAGACAATTGAAAAGCATAGAAAATATATAATTACGCTAATTATACTGCTTATGGGTGATTATCCAAACATAAGGGCATATTTACCCCAACTAAGGGAGGTGGACAAATGAGCAAGCGTACTATTGAAACAGCTATAATTTTTGAAGTAAGTAACGGTAAAGCGGTAGTAATGAAGCCGAATGGCCAGTTTGTTACCGTGCCAGCAGATAGTAAATGGCAGGAAGGGGAAGTTGTTTTACTGAAAAATCAAGGCCTGAGCCGTAAGCATGTACTGAGTATTGCCGCTTGCTTCCTCCTATTTGTATCTATATCTGTCTTTGGATATTTATATTTTGACGAAATCTCCCTCATCAGCATTGATGTAAACCCCTCAATTGAACTAGGGCTTAACCGCTTTGACAGAGTAATCTCAATATCAGCTATGAATGATGAGGGGCTACAAATAATCAAAAAGACGAGTATTATAAACAAAACCTTTAATAATGCAATAACTACTCTACTTGAAAATGGCATAGACAGTTTTATGTCTGATAATTCATACATCACCTTCACAGTACTGTCCGAAACCAAGAATAATGAAGCCATAATTCTTTCAACACTCCAAAATACTGCTAAGACCTATATTCTGTCCCACCATATATCCGCGCGAGTTGAGCTTTTTGCAGTAGACAAGTCTTTTGTGGCCGAAGCTCACAGCCATAGAGTCACAGCAGGTAAATATTCCGCATTGCTACAACTAAAACAAATACAGCCCCAAATAGACATTACCGAATATTTACACCACAGCATTACTGACATAAAAAATCAAATAAACAGCCACAACCAAGAACACAATAACAAACATAACGAAGGTCATCGTTAACTAGCAAAACACAAAAAAGGTGGATATAAGCAAAATGCTTGTATCCACCTTTTTTATATAAGCCTTATACCTACCAGCCTTCCCAAAACCCAATATCGGGCTTTTTTGAAAAAGGAGGATAGGGGGTTTGGGGGAAAGGAGGGAAAAACTTTTTTTGCCCTTTAAAAAAAGTTTTTCCCTCCTTTCCCCCAATTCCTAGTTTTAAAAATTATACATTAATTACAGGGGTGATAAGATGTACGACTTTATAATTAAGAACGGCTTGATTGTGGACGGTACAGGTAAGAAACCGTTTAAGGCCGATGTTGCTTGCCAAGGCGACAAGATTGTGAAGGTTGCCGAGAATATTCCTGCCGAGGAAGGCAAGGAGGTATTTGACGCCGCAGGTAAGATTGTAGCTCCGGGGTTTATTGACCCTCATGTCCATGAAGAATGGATTTGTATGGTGGACGGTGCCTATGACTACATGATTAAGCAGGGCGTAACTACTGTTGTTAACGGTAACTGCGGCCACTCCATTGCACCGGGGCCAACTAGTAAGATTATTGATTATTACCTTGGAAATGGCTTGATGAGCCTTGAACAGAAAGAAAAATATAATAAGATATTCCCTAACTGGGAGGATTTTGCCGGATATAAGGCTGCAGTTGAGGAAAAGGGTACTAACTTGAACTTCGTTACTCTTTTGGGACATGGCACAATCCGCTGGTGGGTAATGGACGGCGCTCACAACAGAAAGCCTACCCCAGAGGAGAAGGCAAAAATTGAGGAAATCATTCGTCATAATATGGAGCAGGGTGCTTTTGGTATATCCTTTGGCCTTGACTATGTGCCTAGCAGATATGCTGATATTGATGAGCTGACAGACGTTGCTTCCTTAATAACAGAATACAACGGTGTTACAGCAGCGCATCTTCGTCATTACATTGGTATACTTGAATCTACTGAGGAATTTTTAGAGGTTGGCAGACGCTCAAAATCTAAGCTTCAAATCTCTCACTTGAAGCCAACCTGTCCGGAAGCGTTCCAAGCCGCCGAGGAAGCTATTTCCAAGGGCGAGGTTAAAGCGCTGATTGATACTATTCCAAGAAGCACAGGTCACTGTACCAGCAAGTCCAGACTTATTTTGTTTATTATGGCTCTTTCTGATGACCTGTTTGACAAAGGCCCAGAGGGTGTTAAGGCTGCTCTTAAAACCAAAGAGGGCAGAGAAACTATTAAGAAGGACGCTTATATTTTCTCCGGGGATAAATCAACTAAGTTTGTAGTTTTGTCTGACGACCCAGAGATTGAATATAAATCTGTACTTGAAATTGCACAAATGCGTAACCAAGACCCAGATGAGGTTATGCTTGACCTTATCGGCGACGACAACAACTATGTTTTCTGGCTTGGAGGCCCTTCAAGGGAGGATTTCCCAATGGAAGGACATTGCGCCGAGATTGTGAAGAATCCTTATGTTAGTGTGGGTAGTGATGAAATATTAGGCGACATAGAGGATCCATTTGACTGGTACGAGCTGCAAAGAAGGGGAGCATTCCCTATTTTTACAAATATGTATTTAGACAAAGGGGTAGCTATTGAGGAGATTGTAAGACGTAACACCTCAATGGTTGCAGAGCATTTCGGGCTTGAGGGCAGAGGAGTTTTAGCAGAGGGTAATTTTGCTGATATTTCTGTAATTGACCTTGAGAACTACTCCTTCCCAACTCCGGCAGAGGTAGACTACAAAAAACCAGAGACAACAGCCAGCGGTGTATCACTGGTTTTTGTTAACGGCGTGCTTACACTGAAAGACAACGAAACCCTTAGAAGCTATGCAGGTAAAGTGTTAACTAATCGGGTTTAGGGTATAATATCCCTTTGGAACTGTCCTTAAATAAGTGAAATTAATTAAGGAACAATTCCCTACCTGATTTTTAATAATAAAAATGGAGGTTATGTTTATGAAAATGAAACTGAAAGCAGTAGCAAGCTCATTACTTGTTGCGGCATTGTTAATGACAGGATGTTCCGGAGGAAATACTCCAGCACCACAAGCGAGTGCAGCACCGGCAGCTCCAGCAGCAAGTGCAGACCCAGCGGCAAGCGCAGCACCGGCAGCACCAGCTGCACCGGCAGATGAAGCAAAGCCAGGCGGAGAATTAGTGGTTGGTTTAACAGGTGACCCTTACAACTTGGCACCTTGGACAACAAACGACATGAATTCATCTTTGGTTATGAACCCAGTTCTTCCTAGACTGATGGAGATTGATGAAACTGGTAAGAAGGTTCCTTATTTAATTAAGGACTACTCGATTTCTGATGATGCAACAGAGTATGTAGTGGAAATCTTCGACGGTATTACATGGCATGACGGTACACCATTAACTACAGATGACCTTGAATTTACAGCTACTTATATTCCACAAAACAAGCTAAGCTACGGCGCAGACATGTATGCTCCTGTAAAATCTATGGAAAAGCTTAGCAAAACTAAAATCAAGTACACTCTTGACGCTCCTAGAGTAAACTTCCTATCACAGGTTGGATATTGGGTGCCAATTATGCCAAAGCATATTTATGAATCTGTAACTGACCCAATGAATTTTGACTACCCAGCTATTGGTTACGGCCCATATAAGGTAAAAGAATTTAAGAAGGGTGAATACTATACACTTGAAAAGGTTCCAAACTGGCCATTGGCAAACGATGGACAAGGCGCTTACCTTGACAAAATTACCTTTAGAGTATTCCCAGACGCTAACGCTTTAATTTTAGCTATTAAGAATGGTGAGGTTCACTCATCTGCTTCTGCTATTCCTGTAGCTGCTCAACAACAGTTATTAGCAGAGCCAGACAAATTTGACGTGTTAAGAGTTCCTTCATTAGGATTCGGATATTTCAGCTTCAGCTACAAAAACGAGCTTCTTAAGGAGCAAGTTGTAAGACAAGCTATTGCTATGACAGTTGACAGAGACGCTCTTGTTAACATTGCAATGGAGGGCGGCGCAATCAAAATGGAAACGCCTATCTCCCCTGTTTATACAGACATGGTAAAATCTGACATTAAGTTCCCAGCATTTGATATTGAGGGTGCAAAGGCATTATTAGACGGCGCTGGATACAAAGAGGTTAACGGCGTTAGAGTCTCTCCAAGCGGCAAGCCTTTAGAATTTGAGCTTCTTTATCGTACAACTACAGCCAACATTGACAGTATAGCAAATATTTTTGCAGCAAACTGTGCAAAGGCCGGTATCAAAATCAACCTACAGTCCGTAGAACCTGCAACATATACACAAAGAGTTACACAAAACCACGACTATGACATTAATGCCATTGACTGGGGTGTAATCGATGACGTTGACTCCTCCTTAGGTACAATCTACTTATCAAACGCAGTTTTAAACTTCATGGAATACAAAAATGACAAGATTGATGAGCTGATTAAGGCATCTGAGGGCGAGCCTTCCTACGAGAAGAGAATCGAGCTTATGGACGAATTCCAAAGAGAATTTATTAAGGAAATTCCTTCTATTAACTCTTGGGTAAGAATTAACTCCTACGGCGTGTCAAAACAATTTGGCGGCTGGGATTTAAAGCCAGGTCTTTACGGTGTAGTAAACTGTGGACAAATTGTTAAGGTATACAAAAAATAATTAGGGGGCTTTAATAATGGGCATTAAGAAAGACGGCTACAAAGGTTATACAGCCTATCAGTATCTTGAAAAGGGTAAGGATTACAAGGCGATTGAGTTTGGGCCTTGGAACTGGGCAGGACAATATTTGGTTGAGCTTAACGCTGACCAAGAAGAAAGAGTTATGAAGATTGCTAAGGAGAAAATTTTTATTTCTCTCCATGAGCACCCAACATTCTTCCCTAAGGACATCAGCCAGACTTTAGAATATAACAGACTGGGCAGAGAGTCTTGTGCATATGAGGCTTTGTCACTATCCTGCCTTGACTGTGTGTTTGATAATTTAATGGACGGTACAAACGGTATCTCCAGCACAGCCGGTTGGAAGTGGAACGACGTTTTACACGACCTTGGAATGCGTCTTTGCGATATTGCACATCAAGACTTTTTAATTCAATGTAAAAATGTAGAGGATATTTACAGAGCACATAGAGAAGGCAAAATTGCTTGGGTACCTGTTGTTGAGGGTGCTGCTCCTATTGAGAACGAGCTTGACAGAATCGACATTCTATACGGTCTT
>CAYWBF010000068.1:0-9851 GCA_964456085.1 uncultured Eubacteriales bacterium | reverse complement strand
GTGATTTCCTAGACATAAACATGGGCGGCCCTGCTAAAAAAATCATAAGAAATAATGCAGGCTCGGCATTAATGAAAACGCCGGAGCTTATTTATAAGATTGTAGAAGCTGTGGTAAAACAGGTTAGCATACCTGTAACGGTAAAAATTAGAGCAGGCTTTGACTCCGACTGTAAAAATGCTGTTGAGGTAGCAAAGCTAATAGAAGCTGCTGGTGCAGCAGCAATAACCGTCCACGGCAGAACCACCCAGCAACAGTATTCAGGGGAGTGCGATTTGGAAATAATCGGAGAGGTTGTATCCGCTGTAAAAATACCAGTCATTGGCAACGGAAACGTAACCTGTAAAAAAAGCTACGAGGATATGGTTAGAATCACCGGCTGCGCTGCAGTAATGGTAGGCAGAGCCGCTATGGGAACCCCTTGGATTTTTGAACAGCTTACAAGTGAAAGCAGTAGGATTGTTCCTCTTAGTGAAAAGCTTGCCACAGCAAAGCGTCATATGGATATGCTAATCGGTCTAAAGGGAGAGTACATTGCCATAAGGGAGATGCGAAAGCATCTTGGATATTATCTTAGGGGAGCTACAGGAGTGGCAGAGATGCGCCGCAGAACAACAGAGCTTTCTACCAGAGACGAGGCTATAGATTTTTTAAATAGTATTTAGGAATGTAAAAGCCGTTCTATGAATATATATTAGAGTACAAACATTATTTGAGGTGCCCTATGCTAAGCTATTTATGGAGCGGAATGATTTTAATAGGCATAATGGTTGCTGCATATACGGGAAAAATTCCCGATGTAACCAACGCCGCATTAAACTCCTCCAAGGAGGCTGTTACCCTATGCCTTACAATGGTGGGAATAATGTCCATGTGGACGGGGCTTATGCGAATAGCGGAGGATTCCGGTCTAATAGGCAGTCTTTCTCGCAGAATGCGCCCACTTTTGAGATTTCTTTTCCCAGATATACCCGAGGGGCACGAATCTCTAAAGCACATTTCAGCTAACATAATTGCAAACATGCTGGGACTTGGGTGGGCAGCTACCCCAGCAGGCATAAAAGCAATGGAGTCACTTCAAAAGCTTAACAAAAAGAAGGATACCGCCAGCAAATCCATGTGCATGTTTTTAATAGTCAACATGTCGTCGCTACAAATTGTCTCCGTAAACATTGTAGCTTACAGAGCACAGTACAATTCCGCAAACCCATCGGAGATAATTGGCCCTGGGCTTCTGGCTACGTTGTTTTCCACACTTGTAGGCATTACCTTTGTTAAGCTGTGTGAAAGGTTTGATTCCGGTTGAAAACCTTACTTTTTATTTCCGACCTTATACTGCCACTCACCTTTGCCACAATAATTCTCTACGGCCTAAGCCGACGTGTATCCCTTTACGATTCCTTTATAAGTGGCGCAAAGGACGGCTTGGGTGTTGTGCTTAACATCTTCCCTACTCTGCTTGGGCTGATGGTTGCCGTAGGAATTTTGCGAGCGTCGGGGGCGCTGGATTTATTTTCTAACTTTATATCCCCCCTAACAAACCGCCTTGGCTACCCAAAGGAGGCTGTGCCGCTCTCTTTAATGCGGCTTGTTTCCTCCTCTGCCTCAACAGGCTTGCTCGTTGATATTTTTAAAAATTATGGGCCGGATTCCCATTTAGGAAGATTCGTGTCAGTAATGATGTCCTCTACGGAAACGGTGTTTTACACAATGAGCATATACTTTCTAAGCGTCAAAATCACAAAAACAAAATACACCCTATCCGGAGCGCTAATAGCAAACCTGGCTGGGGCGATAATTTCTCTGTACATAACAAGGGCAGCTTTTTATTAGCAACAATTAGAATTTCTCAAAAAACCTTTAGTTTGCTTTACCTCAATAATTTTCCATAATAAAAAAGAGCGGCAATACGCTGCTCTTTTTTTATTGCACAAAATAAAAATATAATGTATAATGCCACAAAAAAGGAGGTCTAGTATGTATTATTTACAAATTGCTTTATCAATGGCAGCTTATTTAGCGATAATTCTTTTGCTAGGGGCTTATTTCTTTAAAAGTAATAATTCCTCGGCAGATTACTTTTTAGGTGGGAGAACCATTGGGCCGTGGGTTTGTGCTATATCTGCCGAGGCTTCGGATATGAGCGGCTGGCTGCTTATGGGTCTGCCTGGGCTTGCCTACGCCACTGGCTCCGGCATTGCCATTTGGACGGCAATCGGCTTGGCAGCAGGTACGTTTTTTAACTGGCACTTTGTTTCCAAGCGCATAAGAACCTATTCTGAGGTGTGCGGCAACGCTATTACCCTGCCCCAGTTTTTCACAAACCGTTTTCGTGACGAAAAACGCACCCTTTCCATCATTGCTGCTTTCTTCATAGTGATTTTTTTCACTTTGTACACAGCTTCTGGTTTTGTTGCCGCTGGCAAGCTTTTCACCGGAATTTTTGATATAGATTACATAACCGTAATGCTAATCAGTGCTTTTGTTATTGTGCTTTACACCGTTATTGGCGGCTTTCTTGCCGTAAGCTTTTCTGACCTTATACAAGGTATATTAATGTTTTTTTCTATATTGATTGTGCTGGCGCTTGGACTGTCAGCTGCCGGAGGTATCGCCCCTGTAGTGTCTATGGCAAAGGAAATTCCTTCTTTTACCAGCCTTTTTTACTACGACAACAACGGAGTGTCCACACCCTTTTCGCCCATAGGCATAATAAGTGAGCTGGCGTGGGGGCTTGGATATTGCGGTATGCCCCATATTTTGGTTAGATTTATGGCTGTGCGCTCCCCAAAGGAGCTTAAGCGCTCAAAAACTATCGCCATGGTTTGGGTACTGATTTCCTTGTTTGCCGCTCTTGCAATAGGCATTGTAGGACGGGCATTATTTTTCACACCAGAATTTGACAGCGAGCAGATTTTTATAAAAATGACCTTGAAGCTTCTTCCTCCTATATTGGCTGGAGTTGTGCTTTCAGGTGTTTTGGCGGCGGCTATGTCTACTGCAGACAGTCAGCTTTTAGTTACGGCTTCTGCTATTACAGAGGATATTGTGCGTCCGGCGTTTAAGGATATTTCTGCAAAAAAGCTTGTTTGGCTTGGTAGATTGGTGGTTATTGGCATAGCCTTGGTTGCTTGTGTGCTTGCCCTTGACCCTACAAGCTCTGTATTTAAAATAGTGTCAAACGCCTGGGCAGGCTTTGGCGCTGCCTTTGGCCCTATGGTAGTACTTTCCCTTTACTGGAAGCGCATAACAAAAAATGGTGCTCTCGCCGGAATGATTACGGGGGGCGGATCAATCATTATTTTGGTGCTACTGAAAACCATCGCAGGGAAAGGTTCCTTTACTATTCCTCAGAGCGTATTGCTCTCACTCCCACAAGCCTTGACTGACCCAACGGGTTTATATAATACGCTCCTTTCCACCTACGAGCTTTTATGGGGATTTATTCTTGCAACAATTGCAATAGTGGTTACTTCTCTTTTGGATAAAGAGCCAGCAAAAGACGTTGTTGAGGAATTTGATAAGGTAGTAGCTATGTTATAAAAAATATCCAAGCAAATAAAAAGCAACTGACAATACCTTACGTTAATAGGTATTAAGTCAGTTGCTTTTTTGTTGTAAGAAATTCTACATTAATTCAAACTGGCTGTAATATAAGCGTCTGTAGTATCCATCTTTGTCACGTAAAAGCTGTGTATGATTTCCGGCTTCCACTATTTTTCCATGGTCTAGCACAACTATTATATCTGCGTGCTTTATAGTTGATAACCTATGAGCAATAACAAAGCTGGTGCGGCCCTTCATAAGAGCGTTCATTGCTGTTTGGATTTTTTCCTCTGTTCTTGTATCCACGCTGCTTGTGGCTTCGTCCAGTATTAAAATAGGCGAATTAGCCAAAATAGCTCTGGCTATTGCCAAAAGCTGTTTTTGCCCCTCTGAAATAGATGTACCCTCTTGAGAAATAACTGTATCATAGCCGTCGGCAAGCCTTTCTATAAAATCATGGGCGTATGCAGCCTTTGCCGCTTGAACAACCTCCTCGTCAGTAGCGTCCTCCTTAGCATAGGCTATATTTTCCTTTACACTACCCGTAAACAGCCAGCTCTCCTGCAGTACCATTCCAAACGCCTTTCGCAAGCTTTTTCGAGTATATTGTCTGATTTCTCTGTCGTCCAGAAATATTTTTCCCGAATCCGGCTCGTAAAAACGCATAAGAAGGTTTACAAGCGTAGTTTTGCCCGAGCCTGTGGCTCCAACTATGGCGATCACCTGCCCTTTTTCCACCTTTAGGCTGAAATCCTTAATTACTGGATTGTCCGAGCTATATCCAAAGCTTATATTTTTAAACTCCACGTTTCCCTTTGGAGAGGTAATCTCAACAGCTCCCTCAACGTCTTCCAATTCAGGCTCGTCGTCTATTATTGTAAAAACACGCTCACCGGCGGCCATAGCAGATTGAAGCTCGGAAATTATGTTCGCCAGCTCATTAATTGGGCCTGTGAATTTTTTTGAGTATAAAACAAAGCTGGAAATATTTCCTATGTTGATTTGGTTCTTTACTACAAGCATAGTGCCAATAACAGCTATAAGCAAAAAGGATATGTTATTAATAAAATTTAGGAACGGCATAATTATTCCGGCGCAAGCATGAGCCTTAAAGTTTGATACAGTGGCATCTTCGTTGATTTCCATAAAGGTTTCAAGAGCTTGCTGCTGAAAGCCGTATGCCATAACTGTTTTTTGACCACCAAGCATTTCCTCTGTATGTGCAAGAAGCCGACCGATATTTTTTTGACGCTCTCTAAACAATCCCTTGGAGTAGGCAGTCATTTTCTTTGTAAAAATAATTATAAGAGGTAAAATCACAAAGAAAATAGAAATCAGCTTCACAGATATAACAAACATCATTATAAATGAGCCAACAACTGTAATCACACTGGTTAAAATCTGAATAACATCAGATGATAGGCTAGAGCTTAAAACATCAATATCATAGGAAACACGGCTAATAAGGTCGCCTTTTTTATTTTTGTCCAAATAGCTAACAGGGAAGGAATTAAGCTTACTAAACATATTACAGCGGATTGCGTAAATAGTCTTTTGGGTTACCTTAATAACGGTATATTGGGTAGCCCACCCCAGCACACCGCTTATGACAAATACTGCAAGGAGCATCACTACATAGCTTAGCAGCTTTGAAAAATCTACATTGCCAATGCCGCCTTCCATAACGTTTACTGCTTTTCCTATTATTACAGGAGAGAGCAGTGCTAGGGCGTTGGAGACAACATTAAAAAAGAGAATAAAAAAAACAAGCAGTTTATTATCCTTTAAATAATACCATAGCTTTTTGAGAACATATGTTGTATTTACTTTCTTTTTCTCTTGAGGTCGTACTGTATGATGTGGCATAATAGTTATCCTTAAATTTTTTATGTTTTTACCGCAGAACCTTTTATTATATTGCAAGAACCTTTTCCATTTGAGATTTATAAATTTGATTGTAGGTAGGGCAGCTTATGAGAAGCTCCTCATGGTTTCCCATGCCTGTTGCTTCCCCGTTTTCCATTACAATAATTTTATCACAGCCCATTACGCTGCTAATCCTTTGAGCAATAATTATTATGGCGCTGTCCTTTAGGCTTTGGTTAAGTGCCTTGCGTAGGCTTAGGTCTGTGTAATAATCCAAGGCGCTGGAGCTGTCGTCAAAAATAATAAGCTCTGGCTTTTTCACCACAGCCCGTGCAATGGACAGTCTTTGCCGCTGACCTCCGGACAGATTAAGCCCACCTTGGGTAAGGAGTGTACTAAAGCCTTCCTTCTCCGTAGTAACAAATTCATAGGCTTGAGCAATTTTTGCGGCCTCTGTTACCTCTTCCTCAGATGCTCCGGCTTTCCCCCAGCGAATATTTTCCTCAATAGTCTGGGAAAACAGCACCGCCTGCTGTAAAGCAATAGAAAGCTTATTCCTAAGCTGGCTTATTGGGTAATCCTTTATGTCTACCCCATCTATCAATATTTTGCCGGAGGTAGTTTCATAAAAACGAAAGATTAGGCTGGCTATAGTAGTTTTTCCAGAGCCGGTGGCTCCAATTATTGCAAGCCGCTCACCTCTGTTAATGGTGAAGCTAATATTTTTTAAGGCAAGCTTACCCTTTGCCGAATACTTAAAGGAAACATCTCTAAATTCAAGCAAAGGTACTCCCTCACCCTTTCTTTCCGCTACAGGCTGGGAGGTCAAATCCTTAATTATAGGTTCAATGTTCATTATCTCGTCTATTCTTCCGGCAGAAACCTTAGAGCGTGTAAATCCAATAAATATTCTATTAATAACTAACAGTGCGTTTAAAATCATCAAGAAATAATTTACATAGGCAATTATCTCCCCCGAGGTCATATCCCCTACATTAACCTTAACCCCACCAAACCAAACCGCAGCACCAAGACCAAGATTCATTACCAGCGTCATTAAAGGGTTTACAATGGAAACGTACCAACCTGCCTTAACCTCCAGCTCCATTACGTCCTGGCTTTTATCAGCGTATTTTTTCTGCTCCTTGCCTGCCGTTGATAGAGCCTTAATAAATTTGAAGCCCGTTAAGCTTTCTCTCATTACAAGCGTCATAGAATCCATAGCCTTTTGTAGCTTTTCATAAAGCGGTATGGTTTTCTTCATGCCAAAGATTATTATAAAAAACAGCATCGGCGCAGAGCAAACAAGAATAAGGCTTATTCCGGCATCTAGGAAAAATGCCATAACCATTCCACCGAAGAATAGAATGGGCGCCCTTATGATTATTCTCATTCCCATTAAGGCTATATGGGAAACGTTGTTCACGTCGTTGGTTATACGAGTGATTAAGGAAGGCGTACCAATCCTATCCAGCTCAGCAAAGGAAAAGGCTTGAATCTTTTGAAACAAGCCGTTTCTTAGGTGCTTGGCATATATAGAGGATATTTTGGCGGCGTAGAAATTTGAAAAGCCGTTGGTCAAAAACCCCGACAACGCCACAAAAAACATAAGCACACCCATTTTATATAGAAGCTGTGGGTTGTCATTCCCCACACAGTTGTCTATTATGTATGCCAGTATAAAGGGTAACGCCAAGTCTGCGCCTGTACCCAAAATTTTAACGATAATAACTCCAAGCATTTTAAATCTATATGGCAAAATTTCCTTAATACAAAATGAGTCCAAGTCAGCTTCTCCTTTAAGTTTGATTCCTTATTATAGCAAAAATTATGGAACGATTCAAGGAATGGCAGATTAAATAAAAATTTCTACAAAAAAAGCTGTTTTGCGCTAATCAGCGACAAAACAGCTAAAGGAGCTTTGGAGGAGCTACAATCCCCCTTTTATAGCAATCAAACTATTTTTCATATCCATAAGGATGTGTACTATGCCATTTCCAAGCAGTTCCAACAATGCTTTCAATATCATTATACTTTGGCTTCCAATTAAGCTCCGTCTGCGCTTTTTGTGAGCTTGCTACAAGTATAGCAGGGTCTCCGGCACGCCTTGGTACTATCTTGTATGGAATATCCTTTTTTGTGACTTTTTTTGCAATGTCCAGAATATTTTTTACAGAAAAGCCATTTCCGTTACCTAAATTATAAATTTCGCTTTTACCATCCCTACGCATTTTATCAACAGCTAAGACGTGTGCATTTGATAAATCCGTTACATGGATATAATCCCTTATGCATGTTCCGTCATCAGTATTATAGTCATCGCCGAAAACAGAAAGCTCAGGCAAAGCTCCAAGTGCAACCTTTAAAATTATTGGAATAAGATGTGACTCAGGAGAATGGTCTTCTCCTATTTTGCCACTTATATGCGCTCCGGCGGCATTAAAGTATCGTAACACAGTATATTTAATTCCATGGGCACAGGACACCCATTTTAAAGCCTTCTCAACTGCAAGCTTTGTTTCGCCATATGGGTTTGTTGGTATGGTTGAGTCTGTTTCCAAAATAGGGATTTTAGCCGGTTCACCATATGTTGCCGCTGTTGATGAGAACACAATCTTATCAACGCCGTGTTGTACCATTTTGTTAAGCAGATTTAGTGTAGATATAACATTGTTGTTGTAATATTTTAGAGGCAGATTAACACTTTCGCCAACCAGTGAATCGGCGGCAAACTGAATAACGGAATCAATTTTATTTTCCACAAAGACCTTGTCTAAAAAAGCATCGTCACGAAGGTCGCCAATAACAAGCTTTGCGTCTATAACCGCATCTCTATGCCCTTTTTGAAGGTTATCAAGAACAACAACCTCCTCACCTCTTTCTACCAGCTCAGCAACAGTATGACTTCCTATATATCCTGCTCCGCCGCATACAAGTACCGCCATAAAAAAACCCTCCCTAATCTATCATAATTCCGCCATATTTTCGTATTGAAAGACGTTGACAGCTTCCTTTCCCAAAAACCTGTTCCATCTTTTTGCTAAACTCATCAACTAAATCAATGGGAACAAAATTTTGAGTTGTTCCGGCAAAACCGCCTCCATGCACCCTACATGCGCCACGCCCTTTTAATATTCCCTCAGCAACATATAAACCAAGTGCTATGCCTTGCTCCCTTGGGTTAGTTGGTGAATACACGTTCTGCAAATACTTAAATGATGAATTTCCTGATTCGCTTATGCAATTCAAAAATTCTCCTATATCATCGGTTTTTACCGCATGCTGCAGCGCTTTTAATGCCCTATCAGCTCTATCGTTTTCATCAAAAAAATGAAGGGAGCGCAGAATTGCTCTGTCACCAAAATTTTTTCTAATAAGCTCAAGATTTTCAAAAATATCTTCCTTCTTAAGCTCTCTTAGATTTTTTTTACCAAAAAATCCTGCAACTGACCTCATTTCTTCAGGCACGGCAGCATAATCATAGGTTAGGTTTGCGTGGCTTCCCCCTGTATTTACAATACAAATAGCATATCCATGCTTTGAAAAATCAAAGTACAATTTCTCAATTTTAGGCTCATCTTCAAAATCAATTGAGATAATTCCACCAAAAGACGATGCCATTTGATCCATTAAACCGCAAGGCTTTCCGAAAAATTCCTTTTCTGCATACTGGGCAGACTTTGCAACCTGCACAGCGTCAATGCTTCCATTGTTAAATGAATAAGAAATGGCAGAGCCTACGAAAATCTCAAACGCAGCAGATGAGGATAAGCCTGAGCCTTCTGGCACGTTTGAAACAACATACGCCTCAAAGCCTCCTATTTTATAGCCCGAATCTTTTAAATGTCGGCATACCCCTCTTATTAAAGCAATAGATTTTTCATTTTCGCCCTCTTTTATATCAAGCTCATTTATACTAATTTGGTCAATGTTAAAGCCTTCAGATTTGATAATAATCTGGTCACTGCCGTTTGGAGCTACAACACCTACAACATCTAAGCTTACGCTGCCTGCTAAAACCTTGCCGTTATTATGGTCAGTATGGTTTCCTGCAATTTCGGTTCTTCCGGGGGCTGAAATTATTATTTTGTTATCTCTTTTACCAAAGTAATTCTCGAATTCATAAATAGCTCTCAAATATCTTTGCTTCTGCAGGTTTATATCATCCCCAGGATATAGCTCGCTAAACAAACCATCCAACAATCCGTTTTTTATTTTTTCGTTCAACATCTCATATGCTCCTTAAAAATTTTAAAAACCCACTACGCCCACTTTCAGTATGTTTAAACACACCACAATTTTTAAGTAGTTCTAAAAACACATCCGATATTTCCTTTTTTACAGATTCATCCTTAACATCCAGCTCCTTTGAAAGCCTTGGAGGTAAAATTGCTAGCCCCATTGCTTCAATTAGCCCGATGTTTTCTTTTTTTATGTGG
>CAYWBF010000067.1:0-9896 GCA_964456085.1 uncultured Eubacteriales bacterium | reverse complement strand
TCCCAAAACCTGCACAACGACCTAGAGAAAGTAACGCTGGAGCTGTACCCCATCATTTCGGAAGCAAAAGAACGGCTTTTGGCTAATGGCGCTCTTGAAGCATTAATGTCTGGCAGCGGTTCGGCTGTGTTTGGCTTCTTCCTCTCGGAGGCTGCGGCAGAGGAGGCCTATGATAGGCTTAGAGCCGAGCTTACAGAGGATTTTCAGATTTTTTTAACAAGTATTTAGAAAGGGGTTATTTATGGGGCTTAAACCACTTGTTATTGATGATTTAGTTGCTAAGCTTCCAATTATACAAGGAGGCATGGGTGTTGGAATATCCCTTTCCGGCTTGGCTGGAGCTGTGGCAAATGAAGGGGCTGTGGGAATAATATCCACGGCACAAATCGGCTTCTACCGCAAGGATTTCGAGGAAAACCCCAAACGGGCAAACTTTGCGGCAATAGAGGAGCAGCTTGCCAAGGCCAGAGCGCTCGCCCCCGAGGGTGTAATCGGCGTAAATATAATGACGGCTTCAAACAACTACGAGGAGTATGTAAAATGCTCCGTGGAAAACGGTGCCCAGCTAATAATCTCCGGCGCAGGGCTGCCGACCACCCTCCCTGCCCTTGTAAAAGGCAGCAAGGCTAAGTTCGCCCCAATTGTGTCCTCTGTAAAAGCCTGCAAGGTTTTATTTTCCATGTGGGAGAAAAAATACGGCACAACGGCAGACCTTGTGGTAATTGAAGGCCCAAAGGCCGGAGGGCATCTAGGATTTAAGCTTCAAGACCTGGACACCCTCACCGGTGAAGGCTATGACGATGAGGTTAAGAGAATAATTGAGTTTGTAGACGGCTACAGAAGTAAGTTTGATAAAAAAATCCCCGTTGTATTTGGCGGGGGTGTTTATGATAAGGCTGATATTTTGCACTACATAGGTTTAGGCTGTGACGGAGTGCAAATGGCCACAAGGTTTGTAGCCACAGTGGAATGTGATGCCCCCCAAAGCTTTAAGGAGGCATATCTAAGCAGTACATGTGATGACGTAGGAATAATAAAAAGCCCCGTGGGTATGCCAGGCAGAGCGCTGAAAAACAAATTTTTTCAAAAGGCAGCTACAGGTGAGAAATTTCCTATAGACAAGTGCTACGCCTGCATATCCCACTGTGACCGCACCACTATACCATACTGCATAACCCAAACCCTCGTAGCCTCGGCACAAGGGGAGACAGAAAATGCCTTGGTGTTCTGCGGTGAGAATGCTCACAGAGTTAACGAGATAGTGACAGTTAAGGAGCTTATTAGGGAATTGACCGAGTAAAGACCTTGGGGGAGAAAACCTTTTTTTCAACGGAAGAAAAGGCTTTCTCCCCCAATTCCCCATCTTTCCAAAAAAGCCTGATATGGGGTGTGATAAATTTTACAGGGAGGATAAATGATGAAAAAGGTTGCTATTTGTTTACTTTCCATTGTATTGACTTTATTTTGTATTTTACCTGCTTCTGCTTTTGCTTCAGAGAAAGTTAGCTCTAATGAAACGCCTGTTATAAATCCTTATAAATTTACCGGTTTTAGTTTTCCTGTGTATATTAATGGAATGCCTGCTTATGCAAATGCAGGTGTGGACATGGATAATGAGCCTGTGGTTATACTAAGGTCGCTTATGTTGTTTTTGGGATATGATGTTGAGTGGGACGCCAAAAGGCAGGTTTTAAAGCTAAGTAATGATGAGGACATTATTAGGGTATATATAGGTGCCAACTATTGTGAAAAAAACGGCTCCTTAGTATATGTTAAGAAGCCTGTCACAATTGAGAGCGAAACCGCCAGCGCTCCTGCCTCCTTTTTAAAGACCATATTTAATCTTGAGGTGGTTGAGGCTGCTACTGAGCTTCGGTGGGGTTTTGAAAGGAAGCTTACTCTTACTTATGCCCCTGTTTACTTTGATGATATTCAGAAGGATGTTGACAAGGGCAATGATGCTTGGCGGACAGACCCTAAAAAGGTGGCTTCAAATTTTGTAGCTAATGAGCTGGGGTTTAGCAAAGCACTTGACAGCATTACCGTAACAGACAGTCAAGGCATTAAATATGCTCGAGTAAAATTTACCGACGGCAGCACTATTAAGCTGGATTTATATCAACCCTCAAGGAGGGGTACTGACGGTATATGGGCGGTAGAGCGTTGGTACGACACCAACAATAAAAAATATCAAGTAAGAGATTTAAGCAATCTGCCGCCACTATTCTATAATGATGATACTATACCGGCAAAATACAGGGATAAGCTAAAGACTGCCCTTACAGACACTTTTACAAAGATATACAGCCCAAATTATAATATACTTGGCTTCGATGGTAAAAATATTAAGCTTTCACAAAATGGTAATAACGTCGAGATTACTCTTACCCTTACAATGATAATGAAAAATTTTGAGAAAAACCCTGATACCGTTGACTATATAAAGAAGGCAAAGGAAGACGGCTCAAAGGAGTATGAAACCTTATACAGGGAATACAGTCTGGCTAAGGAATCAAACCTTTTGCTTAAAATAACAGGTACTCTCAAAGACGGGGATTTAACCGATATAAAAATATTTGACTCTGATGCAGTTTCAGGTATTGCTACTGCTGTTGAGTTGCAGCCTCCTTCGCAGCCTAAGGATGAAGCTGTCGAGTATAAATGGAACGATACCATTACCTTGCCCTTCCCTCCGCCTGGTGGTGCCACATCCTTTGAAAAACATCTAAGCGGTGAAATAGACTGTATTGGCTGTACCCCTAAGGATTTGCTTAATTATCGCCAGACGCTCAAAAACAACGGCTGGTGGGAAACTAGCGGCCCTCCCAGCGGAATAACTTCCTATATAAAAGGAAATGACGCAATCAAAATCCTTGACCAAACCTTTGTAACTCCAAGCCCTACAGCCTATAGGTCAATAAGAATAACCTTCACCCCCGGGCTTAAGAATCTCAAGCCTGGCAGCAGAACTCCCGAGGAGGCAAAGTCTATTCTTCAGAAGTACATAAATAATTTGCCTGCCGACAATTATAATTACAAAAAGCCCATTAAGTATGTAACCGAATTTGATACGGGAGATGCTTACACATCAGGTGGATTTCAAGGGTTTAGGGTGTATATGGATACCTACGGCAAAGAGTTTTTTATTGGAAAAAGCGATGCTGTTATTGAATTTCTTGTTGTAGACGAGTTTTGCGCTGCGGATATTGACGGCGACGGGGAGATGGAGTTTATTACAATAGGCGGTGCTGGCTCCGGTATTTATGCATTTTATCTTAGGGCATTTAAGCTTAATAAAGAGACAAACAAATATTATATAGCCTATAAAAATGACTGGTGGCCAACCTCCTACACCCACATTACAATAGTCAAGACTGATGATAAAACGGTACATCTATACACAGCTGATAGGGTTTACATGAAGCTTGTACCTGTTAAGGATTATGGCAAGCTTTTAATAAAGGACGGGAGACTGATTCCGGAGAAAGACCTGCCTGCTGATGTTTGGAGGCAGTTTTGATACACTAGGTTTGCTGGGAGAGTGTAGCTCCCCCAAGACTGTCTTTAATGTGGGCAAAAGAATTGCTAAACGTATCTGCTTTGTATATACTATATTCATAAGGAGCTGATATACTGTGAATGGAACTATACAACGATGGGGAGACAGCCACGCAGTAAGATTACCGAAGGACATTCTTAAAACGGCTTTTCTTCAAGAAAATGATACAGTTGAAATTATTGCTGAGGCTCATAAGGTTATTATTATAAAGTCTGATAAACGGACGCATATTCCCCTTAAGGAAAGGCTTAGAAATTTTAAGGGTGAATATGAGTTTGAGGAGTGGGATACTGGTGTACCTGTTGGAAAAGAGGTGCTGTAGGTGGATTATATTCCAAGGCAAGGGGATATTATTAGGATAGATTTTGACCCGCAGACAGGACACGAGCAAAAGGGAAGGCGCCCAGCAATTGTGGTTAGCAATAATACCTACAATAATTTTGCTAAGGGTGCTGCAATGGTCTGCCCTATTACCAATACTGACAGAGACATACCTATTCACCTAAGACTTGACGGAAGAACTAAAACAACCGGGGTTGTAATGACCGACCAAGTAAAAGCTCTGGATATTAGGAAGCGTAATGCCGATTTCATTGAAAAGGCTCCAGAAGATTTTGTTATGGAAATTTGTGATATAGTAAGCGGTTTTACTGAAATAGAGTACGACTGACGGATTCCCAAGCGCTGCAAATAATTTGCAGCGCTTTTTTTATGCAAAACCTTATCCAACAAAAAGCATTTGAATAATTCAAAGGTAAGTATTATAATGAAACCAGTTTTCTTGCAAAATTAATGCCGTAGCCCAGATTATATATTAATTTCATCTTAATACGAAGCTGTAAGAGACGCTAAAGGCATTAGCTTATTGGGAGGCTGATTATGAAAACACTACTCGGAATAGATATTGGCTCCACAACCGTGAAGATGGTTGTGTTAAGAGATAAGGAATTGATTTTTTCCGCATACGAAAGACATCTATCAAATATACAGGATACTTTAGAAAAACTTGTTGAGCTTGCAAGGACGCAGTTGGGCTGTGAGGATTTTTTACCTATGGTGACAGGCTCGGGAGGGCTTTCACTTGCTGAGGCTTTAGGAATCCCCTTTGTGCAGGAGGTTGTGGCTGTAAATGAGTCCATAAGCCTTTTGGCGCCCACCACTGACGTAGCCATAGAAATAGGCGGCGAGGACGCAAAGATAATTTATTTTTCCAACGGCATAGAGCAGCGCATGAACGGCATATGTGCCGGAGGTACAGGCTCCTTTATTGACCAAATGGCGGCTCTGCTCCAAACGGACGCCGCCGGGCTTAACGACCTATGCAGCCGCCATAAAATAATCTACCCCATAGCGGCTCGCTGTGGTGTATTTGCCAAAAGTGACATACAGCCACTTATTAACGAGGGAGCCGCAAAGGAGGATTTGGCAGCCTCCATCTTTCAGGCTATTGTAAGCCAAACTATATCGGGGTTGGCTTGCGGCAAGCCTATAAGAGGACGTGTTGCCTTTCTGGGAGGGCCGCTGCATTTTTTGCCGGAACTGAAAAATCGATTTATTGACGTGCTTAAGCTGGGCGAAAAGGATATTATCCAGCCGGAAAACTCTCACCTCCTAGCCGCATATGGAGCTGCTCTTACAGCCGCTCTGGAGCAGAGCGCACCAATGAGCTTTGAACAGTTGCTACATAATTTAAGACAAAAAAAGCAGCTTTCCCTTGAAATCGACAGGCTAAAGCCGCTGTTTGAGGATAAGGAAAGCTATGATGTGTTTAAGCGTCGTATTGACGGGTACAAGGTAAAGCGCAGAAGCCTTAGTGGGTACCAGGGGGATGCATTTTTGGGGATTGACGCTGGCTCTACTACTACAAAGCTTGCTTTGATTTCCAGTGACGGCGAGTTGCTTTACGATTTTTACGAAAGCAATCAAGGCAGCCCTCTTAAGGTTATTGCCAAGGGGCTTTCGGATATTTATAAAAATTTGCCCCAAGGGGTGAAGATAAAAAGCTCTTGCGCCACAGGCTATGGGGAGGGGCTTGCCAAGGCTGCATTTTTGGTTGACCACGGCGAGGTTGAGACGGTGGCTCACTATAAGGCGGCAATGGCCTTTAATAAGGACGTTGATTTTATACTGGACATTGGCGGACAGGATATGAAGTGTATCCGCATACGAAATGGCTGTATTGATAACGTGCTCCTTAATGAGGCTTGCTCCTCTGGGTGCGGCTCATTTATTGAAACCTTCGCTAACTCTCTTAGCCTTAATGTGAAGGATTTCGCAGAAAAGGCATTGTTTGCCTCCCAGCCTGTTGATTTGGGTACTCGGTGTACCGTTTTTATGAACTCCCGTGTTAAGCAGGCGCAGAAGGAAGGTGCAGAGGTTTCGGATATTTCTGCCGGGCTTGCTTTTTCCGTAATAAAGAACGCACTTCAAAAGGTAATAAAAATTACTGACCCTACACAAATGGGTAAAAATATAGTTGTTCAAGGTGGCACCTTTTATAATGAGGCTGTCCTTAGAAGCTTTGAGCTTACAGCAGAAAGGGAAGCCATACGCCCGGACATTGCCGGGATAATGGGAGCCTACGGCGCTGCCCTTATTGCCCTTGAACGATTCAGCGAGGAGAAAGCCGGTGGCTTTGAAACAACCTTGCTTCCCTTAGAGGACTTGGAACTTAAGGTAAACTCCAAGCTTACACGGTGTAGTGCCTGTGAAAATAACTGTCTGCTTACTATTAACACCTTTGATGAGCATGAGCAGCAGAAAAGAAGGTTCGTCTCTGGGAATCGCTGCGAGAAGGGGCTTAGCAAGACTACCGAAAAAAAGTCTACAGGTGAGGAGCTGCCCAACCTGTTTAAGTATAAGCTGGAGCGGTTGTTTTCCTACAAGCCACTAGACGAGAGCAAAGCAAAGCGTGGCTCTGTGGGCATACCGAGAGTATTGAATATGTATGAAAACTATCCCCTATGGTTTACCTTCTTCACCGCCCTTGGGTATAGGGTTGTTCTTTCGCCCCCTTCCTCACGGAAGGTTTATGAAAAGGGCATGGAGTCTATGCCCAGCGAATCCGTTTGCTATCCGGCTAAGCTGGTTCATGGACATATAATGGAGCTTATTGAGCAGGGGATAAAATTTATATTTTATCCTTGTATAGCCTACGAGAAGAAAGAAATACAGGATTCAGACAACCACTACAACTGCCCTATTGTAACCTCATACCCCGAAAATATTAAAAATAATGTAGAGGAAATACGGGATATTGACTTCAAGAATCCTTTTTTCAGCCTGAATGATAAGCATGTGCTTATTAGAAGGCTTATTGAGGAATTTCCACAAATCCCACATGGGGAAATTGTTACTGCTCTTGAGCTTGCTTGGGAGGAGCAGGAGAAATTCCGCTTGGAGGTACAGAAAGCCGGTGAGGAAGCTTTGGCCTACATAAAGGACAATAACCTTCGTGGGATTGTCCTTGCCGGGCGACCTTATCACCTTGACCCGGAGATTAACCATGGCTTGCCCGAGCTGGTTGCTTCTTTTGGGGTGGTTGTTTTAACAGAGGACGCTGTTTCTCATCTTAAGGCTGTGGAGCGTCCTTTGTTGGTGCGTGACCAATGGGCGTATCACTCACGGCTGTATGCCGCCGCCGGAGTTGTGAGAACATCTAATAATTTGGAGCTTATTCAAATAAATTCCTTCGGCTGTGGCTTGGACGCTGTTACTTCTGATGAGGTTTGCCAGCTTTTGGAGAACTACGGAAAAATTTTTACGTTGTTAAAAATTGATGAGGTTTCCAATTTGGGTGCGGCAAAAATTCGTATCCGTTCATTATTTGCAGCTTTAAAGGAAAGAGAAAACAGGCCGGAAGTTCAACGAGCTATTTTAAAAAGACCTAAACGGGCGGTATTTACCAAGAAGATGCGTAAAAACCATACCATTATTTCGCCCCAAATGGCTCCGTTGCACTTTGACCTTTTGCAGACGGCGTTTAATTCCTGTGGTTACAAGCTGAAAATTTTGCCCAGCATAGATAAGGAAAGCGTAAACTATGGCTTGAAATATGTGAACAACGACGCTTGCTATCCGGCGCTTATAGCTGTAGGACAGATTATGGAGGCGCTTCACTCCGGGGAGTACGACTTAAACAACACCTCTATTCTCATGAGCCAGACCGGGGGCGGCTGTCGAGCTACAAACTACATAGGCTTTATACGAAAGGCGCTTATTAAATCGGGCATGTCCCATATCCCTGTAATCTCATTAAACGTAGCCGGCATTGAAAAAAATCCCGGGTTCTCTCTTACCCCAAAGCTGCTTAATAGAGCTATACAGGCTATTGTGTACGGCGATTTGTTTATGAACGTGCTTTATCGTGTAAGACCATATGAAAAGGTGAAGGGGGCAGCTAACGCTCTATACGAAAAATGGAACGGTATTTTCAGACGCTCTGTGGCCAGCGGAGATTTAAAGGGATTTAAGAAAAATATTGATGATATTGTAAAGGACTTTGACGCTTTGGAAATAACTGACCAGATTAAGCCAAAGGTTGGAGTTGTGGGAGAAATTCTAGTGAAATTTCACCCTACTGCTAACAATGATATTGTTTCCTTGCTGGAGCAGGAGGGCTGCGAAGCTGTTGTGCCGGATTTAACAAACTTTTTTCAATATAGTTTTTACAACTCTACTTATAAGGAAAAATATTTTGGCGGTAAGCGGCTTACTAAGGCGCTTACAAATATGGCTATAAATATGATTGACTTTATCAGAAAGCCTATGCTTGACGCTTTGGAGGCAAGCGCTCGCTTCCACCCTCCTAGGAAAATAAAGGAGCTTGGAAAAATGGCGGAGCCTATTGTGTCCCTTGGGAATCAAACAGGTGAAGGCTGGTTTTTAACGGCAGAAATGGTTGAGCTTATACATTCCGGGGTTAATAATATAATATGTATGCAGCCTTTTGCTTGTCTGCCAAACCATGTAACTGGCAAGGGTATTATAAAGGAGCTTCGGCGGCGTTATCCGCTTTCTAATATTGTGGCGGTGGATTATGACCCGGGTGCTAGTGAGGTTAACCAGCTTAATAGGATTAAGCTTATGCTTGCTACTGCTTATAAGAATTTGGATATTAGCCCCAGCTATGGGGCAACAAGAGATTTTGCGGCGGAGGATACGGAGCAGCAGGCTTCACGGAAGAGAGCTTTTGTTGTTAATCCTAAGTAGTATATAGCTGTGCTTTTGGGATTGGTATAATTTGGGTTGTAGTTTGGCCGAGATGGCTCACAGCCGTAAAGGCTTAGAGTCAAGGGTGAGCGAAGCCAAGCATTAAAAAAATTTTTATGTTCACAATATTATCCGTAATCCAATTTCATCAACATGCAAAACCATCAGAGTGCGGAAATGGGTGAACATAAAAATTTTTTTGCGTCCATTGACTTTTAAAAAAGCTTTTACGACACCTCCCCCTCTCTCAAGCTGCCACCAACTAACTCCATTCCCAGAAAGACAGGGGCACAACCTTATTTCATTAAACACCATTAAAACCAAAGTACCACCACCTAGAACTTACACCACACATAACAAGAGAGGGGAGTTTAAATGAAATTTTTAGAAAAGTATAAAATAGGAAGCAGACTTCTATTTTTAGGGATACTAGCAATAACCATTATTTGCATCATAAGTATTACGGCAATAGTCTCCATACGCCAAATTACAGATTCAGCCTCAAAATCCTCAACCAAGTACACAAAATGCCTTGAATATATCTATCAAATCAACGATGCTCTTGGAAAAGAGAACGTTGAAGTACGAAATATTATTTGGATATATGACCCCCAGGCTCGTACTTCCTATATAGAAAGAATTAATAAATACATTTCAACACTTGAAAAAAATATATCACTATGCGAAGAAACTATGAAAATAGGAAGCTTTCCAGAAATAAAAGACAAGGAAATAGCTGAATTAGAAAAATTTGTTGAGCATCTAGCGGAGTTTCAAGCAATTAAGGACGAAATTATAAGCTTAGTTGAATCATCGCAAAACAATCAGGCGCAAGTTGTATATGACGAAAAAATGACAGGCATATCTGAGCTTGCCTCGGAGCATATTTCTGGGCTTTATAATCTAAATCTCGAAGAAGCAAGACTTGTTTCCTCAAACAACATAAAAATAGGCGATTCTGTAGCTACTGCTCTAATTATTCTTGTAGCGATTCTATTAGCTGTATTATTTGGATTTATAGGCGTTGTTACTTTATCAATCACTAAGCCTATGAAGGAGTTAATAGTAAGCTCCTCCGACATGGCTAAAGGAAAATTGCTTGATATAAAGGCGGTAAACCATAGAA
>CAYWBF010000066.1:0-10187 GCA_964456085.1 uncultured Eubacteriales bacterium | reverse complement strand
CCGAGAAGCGCTGCTTTTGGCCCTTTGTGTTCAGAAATTTTTCCTCCAGCAGCTTCATAATAATTTTAATCATAAAGTCAGCCATTTACATTATAGCAATTCAGAAAATAATTATATTTCTTTAGCACTATCGTTATTTTCTGTAATTGCAATTATTTCAACCAATTTAAGGTTCTGGATACGGAATTTTTCCAAATATCATATTCCTTCTTAGTTTTTTCTTGGTTATTGTCCGGGGTAAAAGCCTTGTCTATCTCAATAAAGCTATCCACCATGTCCGTAGTTATTAACCCAAGCTTAATTGCCGCCATTTCCGCAGCGCCAAGAGCCGTAGCTTCAACGGATTTTGGCCGCACAACCTCTTCTCCTGTTAGATTGGCGATAATTTGACCTATTAAGTCGGATTTGGACACGCCCCCGGAGATTTTTACCTGTTTTATATTTATGCCTACCCTATTTGCTTCTTCCATCAAGGAAGACGCCGCAAAGGCTATGCCTTCCAACGTTGCTCTAACCATATGAGCCTTTGTAGAGTTAGGGCTAAGTCCAAAGTATGCACCTCTAGCACTTTCATCGGTATAAGGCAGGCTTATTAACCCAGTCAAAGCCGGTACGAAGTAAACGCCCCCATTGTCCTCTACCTGTGCGGCAATAACATTCATTTCCTCAAAGCTGTCAAAAAGCTTGGCGTTATGTCTAGCCCATTCCAAGCAAGCCCCTGCCGTAGAAAAAATTCCCTCTGCCATATATGTAACCGTTTCTCCAAACCGCCAAGCCACAGAAGGATTAAGCACTCCGGCTGTACGGAACTCTGTTCCCATGTTTACGTCCATAAAGGTGCCGGTGCCGTTGGTACATTTTACTGTATTCTCCTCTAAGCAGCCTTGGCTGAACAAAGCAGCTTGCTGGTCGGCTATGGCGCTGTAGATAGGTATTTCCGCTCCCAAAAGCTCCGGAATAATTACCCCGTAGCAGTCCGATTCGTCCAGAACACTAGGCATCATATCCCAGCGCATACCTACATGTTCAAGCATAGGCAGGTTCCAAACCATTCCCTGTGTATAATAGACGGTACTATTGCTTGCTGTACTTGGGCTTGTAGCATGAACCTTGCCCCCCGTTAGCTTCCATATCAACCAGCTATCAACGTTGCCATACAAAGTAGTAGGCTTTTCAAACTTCTTAACAAATTCCGGCTCCTCCTCCTTGATATTGTCAAGAACCAACGGCATAAACAACCCTGGAAGATAAGGAGCTATCCCAGGGAACTTCTCGTTAAAAACAGGGTCATCAATAAATTTTTGCTTTTGAAGCAGCCCTCTAGTGTCTAGCCACAAAACCATGTTGCGAAGTGGTTCTCCTGTTTCCTTATTCCAGAATAGCCATGAGGTACGTTGATTTGTAATACCGGCACAAGCAATTTGCTCGGCGGATATGCCATGCTTACTAATTACCTCACGGCATACGTCGAGGGTTTTTTCAAAAATTTCATTGGCACTCTGCTCCACCTTGTACTGACCCGGGAAAAACAGCTCAATACGCTTATAAGCTTCACATACCACCTTTAAGGACTTGTCATAAAGAAACGCCCTCACCCCTGTTGTACCCTCATCGATTACCAATATAAATTCCTTTTCCATTTAAAAACCTCCTCTTTATTTTTCTTTTAAAACCTTACTATCTATGCTATTATAAAAAAGTAATTTACTCGGGGACTAAAGTCTTGGGGGAGCTGCACTCCCCCAAACTCCCTAGTTTAAACTTGGAGAAAAAATTATGGACAGTAGCTTTTATAAAAAATCCGGACTAATTACCTTAAAAATCGCCCGAGACCTTTTTACTATGGATATTGGTGAAAAGCTTCCCACAATAGCTGAATATACAGAGCAGTTTTCCGTGTCCAGAGGGACGGTGCAGGACGCAATTAACCTTTTACTAAACAATGGCTGTATGGAGCTTTCCAAAAATGGCTCAAAAGGCTCCTTCTTAACCAGCCTTAGCCCCGAAAGGCTATGCAAATATGCAAACTGGGAATCCCTAACAGGCACAATGCCTGTTCCTCTTAATACCTATCTTACAAGTCTAACAACAGGTATTTGTCACGCAATGACAGGGTGCACCATACCTTTTTCCTTCGCCTTTATTACAGGCTCCGTTAAGCGTATGGAGGCTCTTAACAAGCTGACCTACGATTTTATTGTGGTATCAAAAAGCACTGCTCTTAGCTATTTGAAGGAATTTCCACATATTGAAGGTGCATTGACCTTACGGGATTGCAGCTACTCTGCTCCATATAGAGTATTTTTCAGTGATTTGTTATGTAAAGAAGTAAAAGACGGTATGACCGTAGGCATAGACCATAACTGTACTGACCAAGCCGCCCTTACCCACTCCCTATGCAGAGACAAGGAGGTTAAATTTGTTGAAATCCCATATATAGGCCTTGGAGATGCAATTTCAAATGCGTCTGTTGACTGCGCCATATATAGGGAGGAAAAATTTCTAATTGAAAGAGGTATTCACTCCGCACCAATCAACATAGCCCAATACTCCAGCGAAAATGCTCAAACCCCTGTAATCCTAACAAACATGAACAACTACGGCATAAAAAAACTGATTCAGAAATACTTATTGCCCAAAGAGGTATGTGAGGTACAAAAAAAGGTAATGTCTGGCGATATGGCTGTAAGATTTTATTAAGTACGATTTATCGTACTTTTAAAATAAACTATATTTCAACATATTTGTACAAGAATTGAGTAGTTAAATGTACGAAATTTTGTAATTTCATATTAAAATATTTTTTGTGTAATGTCAATATCTTTATGATTAAAACTAAAAAATAATCAGTACAAATAACAAAAGGGCTTGAAGGATTTTATTCCATCAAGCCCTTTTGTTATGCTATTTATTCAATATACCCTTAAAATGCTAAACAAATCTATCGCAAAACAATAAAGTCACGAATCTCTCTAAACACCCCAGAGCTGTTCTTTTCATCAAAAAACATAGCTACCTCATCTAAGCTGCCAAAAGGCTGTGTATTTCTATAATTTAATATTTCCTGGGCAAGCTCGCTTGTCATTCCCACTGACAAAGTGGTTAACTCGTAGTAGGTGGCCTTGTTAATATTTGTAAATATGGAAATTCTTGAATCATAGGCAGTAAGGTCTGTTGGCAAGTTCGTCCAGCTGCGATTATTTCTTCTGTTATTGTAAATTGAGTTTGCTTGGGCATCGGTCATGCCCATATCTGTAAGCTGCTTAAAGGTTGCTGTGCTGATATTTGTATATTGAGGGCTTGTGCCTGTGAAGTCATAACTGTTGCCCCCAGAAATGGTTAAGTTGTCTTGAATTTTATCCAGCTCATACCTTGAAACACCAGCAAGCTTATACAACTCGTCTAAGGTTTTGTAGGAATACTTACCACGCCTGTCAATAACCTGCTGGGCAGCATAGTCGCTTAACCCTACGGACATAAGTTGCTCCTTTGTAGCTTGGTTAAGCTCAACAGAAGAATCGGGAATCCTTATGCTTAAGGTTGATTTATCGTAGGTGTCTATAAAGCCTTTGTTTGCTTCTGACTTACTGGAAGGAATGCCTGCGCTGACTAAATCCGATGCAGAGGTGAAGTTTGTTCTGTCTCTGTACCTAATTACATAATCAACGTCAGTCTGGTTGAAATACTTTAAGGACAAAAGCTCTCTATCCCCAGCCTTGTTGATGTTTGTCATAACTGTCATTCTTGTTTTGTTACGCTCTAAAATATCTTTTGTGAAGCCTTCAACAAACTTCAACTCAAGCAAGTTGTTAATAGGGTTGTACTCCCTGTAGGAAACAATCCTTTGGGCAAGGCTTGAGCTTACTCCATCTAAATAGTTTGAAATCTGTTGAGGGGTGGCTGTGTTAATGTTTATGCCATTACCCTCATAAGTGCCTATAATGCTGTTTTGTCCTGGGGTTATGGCGATTATATTATACTTCTTGTCGGGGGTCCACATACCTAGGCCGCTTTGTCTGCTGCCTTCCTCTGTCTGGGCAAGGTCCTGACTGTCTGTGCCATCAGCGAGAGACTTTGCATAGCCTAGCTCCACAAGCTTTTTGTTGATTAACACATCGTCTAGGTACACATTCATAATATTCCATCTGTCTAAATATCGGTTTTGAGTAGAAGGAAACACAAGGTTAACCTTTTTGCCCATAAGCTCTCTGTTTAGAAACCTTAGCGCCTCGTCGTAACCACAGGCATCTATCCCTGCCAGCTTAACAAGGGCAATACTGCTGGTATCATAAAGCTGTACCTTAATAGCGTCCCCGTCTATGATTTCAACAACCTTTGCATAGCCACCCATGAACACAGGCACATACTTTGCAAAGGCAGTCATGGTAAGGCACACACAAAGAAAAGCCAGAATTATTGTAAACCTAAGAACTTTTTTCATATAAATCACCAACCCTTTGATTACTTTTTGGGAAGCTCAATAATATTTTTGTCAGACCTTTTAAACAAAACAATTTTTTTGCCAATAAGCTGTACTACCTCGGAACGTGTCCGTGAGCTAACCATTTCTGCCACTTCTGCGGCTTCAGTCTCGCAGTTGTTGTTAACCCCGATTTTTACAAGCTCTCTAGCCGCAAGCGCCTCATTTACACTTTCCACCAACAAGGGCGTAACCCCTTCCTTACCTACCAACAAAATCGTTGGTGTGCCGTTGGCAATCCCTCTTAAAAAGCTTCTTTGCTTTCCTGTAAGCATATATTAACCCTCCTAGCTTTTATAATAAATAAAATCCATATCCAACACTCTTACTGTGTCTCCTTCTTCAATACCCAGCTCCTCCAGTTTTTCGTTGATACCCTTGTCCTTTATAAACTTTTGGAAAAATGCGTATCCTTTTTCATTATCAATGTTAGTATACCCCAACATCTTAGAAATTCCAATACCGTTAACAAGAAAAATTCCGCCTTCCTTTGTAACAGATATTGTGTCGCCTTCCTGCTCCTCTACGTCTGTATAATCCTCTTTAAAGGTTACTATTTCAGGACAGGTTTTAAGGGTTTCAAAAATTTGAGCTATAAGCTCCTTCAGGCCAAAGCCAGTAGCCGCAGAAATAGGTGCAACAGGAAAATCAGGGTAGGCCTTGCGAATTTCTTCAAGGTTATCCTCTGCTCCTGTTAAATCCATTTTGTTAGCAGCAATTAAAATAGGACGGTTTAGCAACCCCTCGTCATATTTCTTAAGCTCTGTATAAATTTTTTCAATTTGCTCCCTAGGCTCAATGCCTTCTACAGCAGCACAGTCAACAATAAGCACCAACAGCCTAGCACGCTCAATATGACGCAAAAACTCATGCCCAAGTCCAGCTCCTTCGCTGGCTCCCTCAATCAGTCCCGGAATATCAGCCATTACAAAGTCTTGTCCAATATTATTTCTAACCACTCCAAGATTAGGAGAAAGAGTGGTGAAATGATAGTTAGCAATCTTAGGGTTAGCGTTTGTCACCATAGCCAAAAGGCTTGATTTTCCCACGTTTGGGGGGCCAATAAGGCATACATCTGCCATTAGCTTAAGCTCCAAAACCACATCAAGCTCCTTAGCAAGCTTTCCCGGCTGGGCGTACCTCGGCGCCTGTCTTGTGGGAGTGGCAAAGTGCTGGTTCCCCTTACCTCCCCTGCCGCCGTGGATTAATATTCGTCGTTCCCCGTTTTTATTCATGTCGGCAACCACCTTACCGCTTGTTTCTTCCTTTACAACTGTGCCTACAGGCACCTTTATTACAATGCTGCTGGCGTTGGCTCCGCTGCAATTATTCTTACCACCGTCCTGTCCGTTTTCTGCATGATATTTCCTTTTGTAGCGGAAATCCAGCAACGTATGCATATTGTCCGTAGCCTCAAAAATAATGTCTCCGCCCTTGCCCCCGTCTCCTCCGTCTGGGCCGCCGTTGGTTATATATTTTGCTCTGTAAAAGGAAATACAGCCGTTTCCTCCGTTCCCAGCCTTGATGTTGATTTTGGCTCTGTCTATAAACATAAAATCACCTGCCTAATATTTTATTTCGGTACAAAAAATTCTGAAAACTTACTGATACGAAAAAAAGCCGCCCCAAGGGGAACGGCTTTATAGCATTACTGTGCAATAGGGTAAACGCTAACCTGCTTTTTGTCTCTACCTTTTCTTTCAAACTTAACACGGCCGGTAACTAAAGCAAATAGCGAATCATTAGAAGCCCTGCCAACGTTTGTACCGGGGTGAATTTTTGTTCCTCTTTGGGTATACAAAATGTTTCCGGCATTAACTATTTGGCCGTCGGCACGCTTGGCTCCCAATCTTTTAGAGTTGGAATCTCTGCCGTTTTTTGTAGAGCCAACGCCTTTTTTATGTGCAAAAAATGACAAATTCATGCGAAGCATAACATAACCTCCTTAATTCAATCTTATATGGTGCTTAATCTTCATCTCTAATTTCAACAAGCTTAATATTTTTGGAATACTCTGATTTAATGGCGCTAAGTCCAAGCACAAGGGATTTAAAAAGCAAATCACAATCGCTGTCGAAGCCCCCGTCCTTTATTTCCTGGGCAATAACCTTTAAATAACCGCCGCTTTCCTTAAAATCACAGGAAAGCTTGACCTTTGTGAAGGCTTCAATGCTGTTAACGGCATTTATAGTTAGAGCGGAAACAGCGGCGCAAACCTTAGATTCCGTATGGTAGGAGGCAGAAAAGCCGTACACCCTCTGCTCCTTATTATAAAATATTTTCACAGAAACCATAAATTATTACTTGGAAATTTTTAAAATCTTCACTTGAGTATAAGGTTGTCTATGGCCTTTTTTCTTGTGGAAGCCTTTTTTGGATTTATACTTGTAGATTATAACCTTTTTAGCCTTTCCATTTGCCAAAATCTCGCTTTCAACCTTAGCCCCTGCCAAATATGGCGCGCCGAAGCTCATATTGTCTCCGTCCACCAAAGCAAGTACCTTGTCAAAAACATAGGCGTTGGAATCAGCTGTAAGCTTTTCTACATTAATAACATCACCCTCGGAAACCTTAAATTGTTTTCCACCTGTTTCAATAATTGCGTACATTACGTGCACCTCCTAATAAAAGAACTCGCCGTGCAAGGTATCTTTCGATTTAAACCTTCATCGTGCGGTTGAATGTAAGCATATTTTCCAAGGAATATTAATTCCCTAACTTACTGTGTGGTAGAATAACATAGTTGAATGATTCTGTCAATAGTACAATTACAGCTTTTCCGGCTGTTTGTTGAAATATCAAGGTGATTGCTGCCAAAAATATACTGCCGGCTAAAAATTCCAGAACTGCTTGATATTATTGACATTGGTACGGCTAGAGCATATAATTAAAATAAAAGCGGGGGTGAAAATTATGTCTATACAAATAAATGCAACACAAGGCGCTAACAGTGTAAAGAATCATTTTAAGCAGCAGGAACTGTACGGAAGGCTTTCCTCGGGGAATAAAATTAATTCTGCTAAGGACGATGCCGCCGGTCTTGCTGTTATGAAGGTTTTAGAAACCCAAATCAGAGGTCTTGACAAGGGTATTCAAAACACAAGCGATATGCAAAACCTTGTCAAAACGGCAGAGGGTGGGCTTTCCTCTATAAGTGATAACCTTCAGCGTATTAGAGAGCTTGGGGTACAGGCTTCAAACGGCACTCTTTCCGATACGGACAGGCAAGCTATTCAAATGGAAATATCCCAAGCAGTAGAGGGCATTAACGAAACCGTAGAAAATACCCAGTATAACAACATGAAGCTATTAGACGGAACCTTCCAAAACGCCAATACGGCTTCCAGTGCAAACGGCATAGGAGCTTATGTTACTATTAGCAGTATTAGCACAGACGATTTAGGTATTACTGGCTTGAATGTAACTGACCCTAATTTTATAAAAAAGATTGATAATGCAGTAGAAAAGGTTAGCGAATCCAGAGCGGACTTAGGTGCAAAGGTAAACGCTTTTGAGTTTACCAATAGCTCCTCGGCTATTACAGCTCTTAATACAGCCGCCGCTAAAAGCAGAATCGGTGACACACAGGTTGACAAAGCCATGTCAGATTTAAACAAGCAAAGAATTCTTCAAGAATATTCAACTTATTCCTCCATGCAGCAGATGGAAGATACCAAGAATCTGGTATCCTCTGGAATGTTAATGGGAAATATTTAGTTTACACCTCTCCGCATCATATGATGCTGGAGGGGTGTTTTTTTTTGCTTTTTTGCTTAGACATAGCAAGGCTAATAAAATATTCTTGGAGCATTTATATTAAGCACCAAAAATAAAGTTGTACATATTATAAGTGTAGGAGAGTCAAAAGCAGACGCGCTACCTTTAGTGTAGTTGAAGAAAAATTAAAATGTTTTACCTTGCTGTATACCAAACTTGCTGGAGTTTATAGAAAATAAATTAATAGGAGGAAAAACTATGGCAGCATTTGAAATGAGAAAAAACGATGATAGACATGATACCAGGTATGAAACCCGGCTTGAAAGTAAAATTGAAGAAAAAGAATGTAATTCTGTTGAGGGTGTATCCGATACAAGGAGATTAAAGGAAGAATGTATAGTTGCCCTTAAGGTTTATGATAGCTGCAGACAACAAGACTGCCTAACAGAAAGAGAAATAGGCCCTGCCCGTGCCGCAGAAAACGGACGCATTGGTGACGAAACCTTTTCTGATGGAGATATAATCACACCTCCTCGCAACGCAGCTTCTGTTACTATTGACAGGCTTAAGGTTAAAAAAGTAGTTATTGTAGAAAAAGAGCCTAACCCATTCAAAAGCGGCTACTGGGATATTGACTTAAAGTACGTTTTCACCTACAGACTAATTTTCCGTGAAGCTGACGGCTGCATCATCGGCACAATTCGAGCCGCCAGCATTTACAACAAAAAGGTTTCCTTGTTCGGCTCTATAGGCACAGACCTTACAATCTCCACTGACCTTTTCAGCAACAGGCATGATAAGGAAGCCACAACCTTTGAGGCAGACCCATTTATTTTAGTAGAGTCAAAGGCAGTTGCTCTTGATGCCAAGCTAAAATATCAGGGCTTAAGAAACGGCATAGACGAAGAGTCTGCTAGATGCAATAACGAAGTTGTTGTAACAATCGGCTTGTTTACTATTATCAAGCTTTTCAGAATTGTTAACCTAACAGTTGAATCAAGAGGCTTCTGCATTCCTGATGAATGCGAAAATATTGCTCCACTTCAACCTTGCGAATTTTTCGACAGCCTAGATTTCCCAATGGACATCTTCGCTCCACCTCAAAAAAGAGAATTTTTAGCTGGCGTATCTTCAAACATTAAACGTAAAAGAAAAGAAATCGAATAGTGCACAAAAAAACGAGTTGCATAACGGCTCGTTTATGGCTTAGACAAAAAGCTTCCTTAACCCAAAAGGTTTAGGAAGCTTTTTCTAAGTTATTGAAATTTGTCTACTCTCGCTATTCTATGTGCATTAATGTAGCTTTGATAAGCGGCAATATAATTATAATTAAATTTTCCCCTTGTAATGATTGTATAACAATAGTATAATATGAATACAATAAATAAAGGGAGCGTTGCAAGCACTCCCTTAGCATATCCATAGTGGTATGGCTGAACTCAAAAAATTATATTTCCGAGTTGTAAAAATAAGCCGCTAACCTTTGCATATAGGGTGGCTTATTTTTTTGTGTTTTTCTTGTTAGCCAAGTATATTGAAATAGCGGAGAGTATTAAACTTAACGCTTCATACAATGACATCACAGGGCTTCACCCCCTTTTAGGAGTTCAGCCAACACACCACCCCGGACATGCTTTACAATAGAATAGCATAATTTGGAAAATATGCAAATATTTTTAGCATGCGACAAAGTTTTTTAGTATTTACATATAATGTTTATAGTGTTATAATTGGAGCATACTAAAAAAAGAGAGCGTCGGCAAACACTCTCTTTAATGCACAGACCGCTAAAAAGGCGGCTGGATTGCAGTTATAAAAATTGTTTAAATAACCGCTAAACCTTTGCTATGGGGGCGGTTATTTTTTTGTCTTAAATTTTAGGATTAAGACAATGAGAGTTGCAAAGCTAATCATCAAAGATAAAGCTTCAAACACGCTCATGGCCTCACCTCCTTTCAGAGGTGCAAGCCTACCGCCCTTATGCTTTTGT
>CAYWBF010000065.1:0-10397 GCA_964456085.1 uncultured Eubacteriales bacterium | reverse complement strand
GCATCAATCGGTTTTGAAAATGGGTGAAATTTCAAGGAATTGCTAAAATAATTTTGACAAAGCCACTAATTAGCCGCCGCCTCACGTTCCTTTTTAATAAGCTCTTTAATATCCATAGCTCTGTTTTTAAGCCTTTGAGTAACGTTTCTTGATGTTATAACCCGACTTAAAAACCTTAAGGAATCCTCATACTTGCCCAAACGGCGAGCCAGCTCACCCATAAGGTAGGTTAGGGTGTTTTCGTCTATGCCGCATATGGGGAAGTTTTCTTTTGTAAAGGCTTCCTCAAAGCCAACATATGCGTTTTCAATAAAAAGCAGTTCTGCTGTAGGGTCGTTCTTGGAGCGGTGAAGCCATGCAAGCTTAAGACAAATAAAAGCCTTTTCACCTGCTTGGCCATTTTTCACGCAGGAGTTTAGCAGTGCCAGCTTGTAACGTTCTATAGCATTGTCCAAGGTAAACATCTTAGGGTACTCCCTCGATTTAAACAATGGCTTAATTTTATTTAAAATCAAATCAATCTGACGCTCGGTGATTTTTTGGAAGGAACTGCGAATTGCAGCATAGCCGCAGCTTTTGCATAATACAACGTCGTAGTACATAGGATCCAGCGGCTCATAAATCGGCCTAAGATCGGTTTGAGTATCAACAAGGCGTGTTTTGCCCGTTTTAAGAGTGGATTCCAAAAACTCGTTGTCACATACGGGACATGTATAGCTTTTTCCATAGATTATGTCCTCTAAGGACTTATCCATGGTCTTTTTCTCTTCCTTGGTAATTTCACGCTTTTCGTTTTTAAAAAGCGGAACGCTGTTAAGATTAGTAAAGCCTAGCTCCTCTAGGCCGGAAAATATGTTCATATTTTAAATCCTCCGGATTTTAGAATATTATAAATCCTATCTACTTCATTTTCCTTTTCCAGAAATTTTATCCCAAGGTGGTTCAGCTTGGTTTCAACATTGCGAAGATTAGTAAGCAGAGGCGACGATGCATTTTTAGCTATTTCGCTTAACAAAAGCCTACCCCTTGGGCTAAAACCTAATACCCTTAAATAGGGCGGTAGCACGCTGTTTGCAAAATCTTCCTTGTTTAAGCCCAGCGTAATATGAAGTATTGCTCTTTGAATGGCTGTGTAGGTAAATCTTTTCGTTTTTACATTTTGTATAATTTCGCTTATTAAAAAATTAGCTTCCGCCATTTTTACTATTCTATTTTCCAATCCCTCGTTAACATCTAGGATGCAGCTAAGCTGCTCTTTTGATTTGGTTGCGATAACGTAATGCAGTATTTGAGAAAGCCGGTCAAGACAGCAAGGGCCGCCTCTTCCTTCAAGCTCCTTCTTAAAAATTTCAAAAGCGGAGAAGGGCATTACAGCTTTGACCTCGCTAAGCTTGTTTTCAAATACGGCTTTTCTTATTGCAAGGGCAGAAGCGTTGCTCCCATTTATTTCAAGGGAATTATATTGAGACAGGGTACGTTTTAGTGTACAAGGCATAATGCTTGAGTTAAGCCTAATTAATGCCTTTAAATACTCAATTCCTAAAATATTATTAGGATTTTTCAAAACATCTGGTTCAGCGGCAGTAAAGGCGCTTAAGGCAGCTTCCCGTGCCGCTGGGTAAGATAACCCTTTTTTCAATTGGATTTTAAGCTCCTCTTTAAATTCAGGCGGCTCGTTGGCAAGTATTTCAGCTACCTCTGCCAGAGGCTCCAGCCTTCCAAGCTCTGAGCCAAAGCACATGTGGGTTACAATCCCACAAGCCTCCAGCATAGACACCGCCCCATAAGCAAAAAACTCCGCACTTCGAGTAGCATAGTACACAGGCAGCTCCAGAACAAGGTCAACCCCATTTTCTATAGCCATTAAAGCCCTAGCCTTTTTTCCAACAATGGCAGGCTCGCCTCTCATAACATAATTGCCGCTCATCACGGCAATAACCAGCTCTGCACCCGTAAGCTCCTTAGCTTTATTAATATGCAGCAAATGACCGTTATGGAATGGATTGTATTCTGTAATAATTCCCAAAACCTTCAAAGCATCAAAATCCTTTTTATACAACTTGTTAGATTTGTTAAATTCACATTAAAAAAATACAACTACTTTATGCTTTTAAGAATAGCACAAATTAGTGAAAGATTCAAACGTTTTCTTAACACTAAACGCTTTAATAGGCTTCCTATTTTATCCATGGATTAATGGCTTCATATAAATTATTGTCACTTCGTTTCGTTATTTCTAGATTAGTTTCTGGGAGACAGCTTACGTTAAAGTGTAGAACAAATATAAAAATTTTGCAATTACTAATGAAGTTATGTTAGAATGTACGCAAATATGGAAACTTATATTTTTGGCGGTGAATTTTTTGATAATAGTATTTTTTTTAGTAATTTGCCTTTTAACTTATTACGGCGAAACTCTATTAGCACTTAAAGACCGCAAAAAAATAAGACATGTTATACATGTCAATGGAATACGTGGAAAATCCACTGTAAGCCGCCTTATTGATGCCGGACTTAGAATGGGTGACTATAAGGTTTTTTCCAAGACTACAGGAACTTTACCTATGGTTATAAATACAGAAGGGAAGGAAATACTTCTTAAACGTAAAGGGCAAGCCAATATTAAGGAACAGCTTTCTATAATGCATAGCGCCGCAAAAGAAGGTGCGGAAATATTTATAGTAGAATGCATGGCTATACAGCCTTACCTTCAAAATATTTCCCAACACCGTATGCTAAAAGCTGATATTGGAGTTATTACAAACATTCGTCTTGACCACACCATTGAAATGGGCAGTACACTTAATGAAATATGTACTTCTCTTTTAAATACCGTTCCCAAAAATGGAATATTATTTTCTGCGGAACCAAGCTTCGGGCATAGATTTATTGAAGCTGCGTCTAAGCTTGGCTCAAAGGTTGTTATCACAGCGTTAGAAAACATTGATTCGGACTTTGATTTTCCGGAAAATATTGAGCTTGCATTATCAGTTTGCAATTATCTTGGAGTAGAAAGAGAAACAGCACTAGCCGGTATGAAAAATTATAAACGTGACCCGTATGCTTTAACATTATATAGCTTACCAAGTGGCAGTGTATTTATAAACGGAATGTCCATTAATGACCCGCAGTCTACAATAAATGCCTATTATTCAGTAGTAAATAAACATTTCTTACGGAAAAAGAACTTGATTTTGCTTATTAACAATCGTGTAGACAGAAGCTATAGAATTAATTACATGATAGAGGTTGCAAGGAAATTACAGCCTAAGGAAATATGGCTAATAGGCTCATGCAAGGTAAGTACATATGGAAAGCTAAAATCCATGGGGTATTCCGGCTGTGTTCGATTGATTAGGAAGCCGGAGAATATAGAGCTTCACAAGTTAAATGAAAATGATTTGGTGTATGCTGTTGGTAATATTGCACGGCAAGGAATTGAGCTTATGGAAATTGTAAAAAAGGGAGCTGTGTCCTGTGTCCAATGCTGACATTATAATTATTGGTGTGTTAGTTAGCCTTGTATACTTCGAGCTAACTGGGTTTTCTCCCTCTGGGTTAGTAGTACCAGGATATATTGCTTTGTGTTTATCAACTCCCCAGCGTGTTGTTTATACTTTGGCTGTTGTTTTTTTAACCTTTGGCTTAGCCAAGGCTCTTTCATGTGTAATAATTATGTACGGCAGACGTCGATTTGCATTGGTGATTGTGTTGTCGTACGTTATCCATCATATTATATTAGCCTTTGGATTTTTTACATACAACCCGGGTATAGTAGGAGTTTTAGTCCCCGGCATTATGGCACAGGAATTTGAAAAGCAAGGTGTAGTAAATTCTCTTGTATCCTTAGGAATTGTTTTAAGTGTTATTGTATTAATTATGTTTTGGAATGGAATACCTGTATTTTCCTTGTAAACGAGGTGGGTTAATGTCTGTAGCTGTAAAAAAGAGGTTGTTGCTTTCTGTCGCCTTACTTTGTGGTGTGGTTGCCGTAATTGTTATTTATTCTAGCAGATATGTGGAAAAAACACCCTATTATGCACAACAGCTTGATGCCGCCAAAAGAATGAATACATACATGCAAGCTGTAAAAGATACTAAAGACGCATTAGGTATAGCGACTAATCCAAATGACATATTTAACACAGGGATGTTAGGAGAGGAATTTAACGGTATAACTACTACTTTAGGAAGACTTGAAGCTAAACGCACAACTGCTAATTCTGATATGGCTGCTATGGTTGTTAGAATGTTTAATACAGTAGGTTTACAAAAAGGCAGCGTTGTAGGTGCAGCCTTTTCCGGCTCCTTTCCGGCAATGAACCTGGCTGTTTTGGCGGCATGTGAGTCTATGGGTGTAAGTATAATATATATACCCTCAGTTGGTTCTTCCACATACGGTGCAAATAATCCTAACCTTACCTTTCCAGAAATGACCCATATGCTTTATACAAAAGGTTTGCTTTCTACAGATAGTGCTGTTGTGACTATGGGGGGAGGACAAGATATTGGTATAGGCATGGACGAAATAATGCGTAATACTATTGAAGAAAGACTAAAGTCACAAGGAATGGTTGTTTTAAAAGAGCCTGATTATAATAAAAATATTGAAAGCCGCATAAAAATTTACAATAAATCTGGAATGCCGGACTGCTTTGTTTCCGTAGGAGGAAATATAACCTCTCTAGGAAATTCTGAAAAATACTCCTTTCAAGAAACAGGATTGGTTTTTCCCGAGGCTTCTTCAAATAATATAACCGACTCAAGCGGTCTTTTAAGCAGATACCTAGCTATGGGTGTTCCTGTAATTAATTTGCTGAACATAAAAAAAACAGTTTTGGAATTTGGCTTGCCATATGACCCAGTTGTTTTACAAGCTCCCGGCGAAGCTGCCGTTTACTATACACAAGCTTATAAAAAACCGCTGATTGTTTTCTCCCTATTGATTGTTACCATATTACTGGTTTTGTACCGTTGCTTGCAGAAGGAATTTGGTTAATTTGAAAGTAGAGCATGTTTGGTTGGAAAAATTAATTTTAGGAGCTTTATTAATTTTAATTGTTGTATCAATGCCTTTGTTTTTTAATGTAGAGAATTTCCGTATACAATTTAATCTTTATAATGCAATTCAGTATAATAACACTGTTTATGTGCTAATTGCAGCGCTAAAGCTTGTATTGTTAAATTCCTTAAGATGCTTCCCTCATTACTTAGGTTCATTTATTTTTGCTGAAGCGATTGATGTTACATATAAAGACAAGCCACTTACTCTTAAGGTAGTTGTTGTTTGTGCTTTAGTTCCTGCTGTATATAAGGCTGTAGAGTATTTTCACAAAATTCATTATGATTTTGGGGTTCCGGCTCTTGTTTTGCTTACACTGCTTATGCTACTTGGTAATGCTGATTATAATTTTGTAAGCCTTACAAAAAAATCCTTAATGATTTTGATGTTTGTTTTTGCCTTTCAATTTCTTGATGTTATGCCAAGCTTTTCTGCCATGCCTGTAGGCAGAGGGGAAATTTCAAAGGATGTAAAACAAATTGCACGCTTTTTAGATGCCGACGAAATCTTACAATCCATGAGTATACTATTTTTCTTTTTGTTTTTATTTGTTGGAATACTTTTGTTTTTGATGATTAGGGATGAAAACAATCTTCGTGCAATGAGTGCTCTAAAGGAACAAAACGAAAAAATGCTTACAGAAGCTCGTCTGCGTGCTCTTGAAAACAGAACATATATTGAGCTGAAGCATTTAGTACATGACCTAAAATCGCCGCTTACAACTGCCCAAGCATTAGTTGGAGTGGTAAGTCTATCCTGTACAGACAAAAATTTGCTGCAAGAGCAAACATATTTAAATAATATCGAAATATCAATAGAAAGAATGAACCATATGATTTCTGATATTTTGTATGAAGAACACCAAACTCCCATTACAGTTAAGGAATTGGTTTCCTCTGTTTTGTCCCAAATATCAATATCAGAATATTCGGCTCTTGTATCAGTAGAAAACAACCTACCTAATGCTATTATCCATATTAATAAAATAAGATTTACAAGAGCAGTTATAAATCTTATTGAAAATTCCTTTTATGCAATTTCCTACAACAGCGGAAAAATACTTTTGAGAATTGACGAGCTGCAAAAATATGATTTAAGCTACGTTCAATTTTCCGTTATTGATAACGGTATAGGCATTGAACAGGACAAACTAAACCAAATATGGGAAATGAGTTATTCCACAAGAAATTCCAATGGGCTGGGGCTTTCTTTTGTAAAACGGGTTGTGGACAGCTTAGGAGGAATAGTAGATATTTACAGCGAAATAAACAAAGGAACTACAGTAACGATTGCTTTGCCGAAAGGAGTGCTTGATGATGAATAATTCTAGGATTAAAATTCTTCTCATTGATGATGACGCACAAATTCTTTTTGCATTAAAAGCAGTTTTTGATTATCAAGGGTTTAAATCCATTATGGTTCAAAATGTTAAAGACGGATTAATTGAGTTTGACAAACAACTACCTGATATTGTTCTTATTGACTATCATATGCCAAATATCAACGGTATGGATGGAGTAAGGCTTCTAAGAGAACGCAGTAAAACAGTACCAATAATCGTTTTTACCATTGATGAGTCTCAAAGCGTTGCTGACCTTTTTCTTGAGGCAGGTGCAAGTGATTTTGCAATTAAGCCTATTAAAGCGCCTGACATTATTTCTCGTATTAATTTACATATTAGGTTACTTGGCAAAAGCGATATGATAACAAAAAACGTTTTGCCGGAAGCTTATAATGCAATGAAAGGAGTAGTAGAGTCAACTCTTAATTTGGTTATAAGTGTTTTGAACCAGATTAACAATTTTACTACAGTTAATGAAATAGCAAAACTAACAGGCTTGGCATATCCAACTACTTACCGATATTTACAGCATCTTGTTTTGGCAAAGCGAGTAGAAGTTAAAGTATCTTACGGAAAAATAGGGCGACCGAAACAAGAATATAGAATTATACAAAGCTTACAATAAAATTGAATAATTGTATTGATTTGTATTCAAGATAAATAAGATAAAAAATAGACGTTGACATTTAGTAATGTTATAATGACGTTGATTCATACCAAAAATTATTATTTTTTAGGAGGAATTATTTATGAGAAAAAGTGTTTTTATTACAGGTATTATTATTGCGGTATTATCCTTTACAGCTTGCTCTGCCAAAACCCCAAGTACACCTCAAACACCACAAAGCAGTACCCCGGCGGCATCTGCTGCACCTACAGCTAAAGCTGCCGAAGCTTCCGAAACAAAAGGCTTAACAGAACCAATAGCAGAACAACCAGCTCTTTTAGTTTCTGTTGGACAAAGTGCAGATGTTGAAATGGTAAAAAATATGATGGAGAGAAACGGATTAAATTTTAGTACAAAATCTCTTGCAACAGAGGAGGACTTAGGGGACAACAAAACTCTTGTCCTTGCGGTAGGAGGCTCGTCAAAAGGTCTTGGTGCTGCCGGTATAAATGCTGACGATGAAATTGCAAGAGTAAAAAAATTAATTGATGCTGCTAAGGAAAAGGGTTTTATAATTATTGCTGTACATATTGGCGGCGAAGCACGCAGAGGAGAATTATCAGATAAATTTATTGGGCCTTGCTTTGAAAAAGCAGACTACGCTATTGTTGTAAAAGAAGGAGATAAGGATGGTTTAATGGAAGGCTTGGCTAAGGAAGCAAATATTCCAATTGATTTAGTAGCCGGCATGGCAGACGCTATTCCTAAGCTTAAAGAGTGCTTTAAGTAAAATCTTATCATAAAATCTCTAGGTAGGTGGTTTAGTAGATGAGCATTGAATTTATTATATTTATTGCCATGTTTGTAACTTTTATTTTGGGTTGCTTTCTTTTAAAGCTGCCTGTTAGTATTTCGATGGTTGCTTCGGCAATTGTAGGTGCTTTAATCGGCGGCCAAGGAATACCTTTGCGGCATTTAGTAGAGGGTACGTTTTCATATGTAGATACTATACTTGTAATTTCCGCCGCAATGATTTTTATGAAGGTGATACAGTCCTCCGGTGCTCTTGATGCGTTGTCTTGTTTAATTATTGAGAAATTTTACAAATACCCTGCTGTTCTTCTTTGTATGATTATGCTTGTTATTATGTTTCCAGGCATGATTACAGGTTCTTCTACTGCGTCTGTATTGTCTGCCGGTTCAATTATGGCTCCTATACTTATGCTTATGGGTGTTCCTGTTTTAGAAACTGCATGTATTCTCGCTATGGGCGGTTTGCTTGGTATGATTGCTCCTCCAGTAAATATACCTGTTATGATTATTGGCGGCGGAATTGACATACCATATGTAGGATTTGAGCTTCCTTTGGCGTTGCTTACATTTCCTCTTGCATTTTTGTTTGTGCTAATGCTTGGGTATAAATTTACAAAAAAGCTTGACATAGAGCAGATTAGACCAAAGCTTAATCAAGAACCCGGCAAAAAATATGGAGTACGCATTTATATTCCTATATTTGTAGCCTTAGTTCTTATGGTTCTTAACAAAACTCTTTCCTCATTTCCCGATATTGGAATGCCTTTAGTATTCTTAACCGCTGCGGCAATAGGCTTGTTTACAGGTAACAAAATTGATGTGCTAAAAACCTGTAAGGAAGCAATAAGCAGTGTTATGCCCGTTCTTGGCATTTTAATGGGCGTTGGAATGTTTATTCAAATTATGACTTTAACAGGTGTGAGAGGGTTTATTGTAACAAGCTGTCTTAGCTTGCCTGATTATTTGCTTTACGTTGCACTTGCCATATCTATACCTTTGTTTGGCGCTGTATCTTCTTTTGGTGCGGCAAGCGTTTTGGGAGTTCCTTTTCTTCTTGCCTTTTTGGACAAAAACACAATTATTGCCGCCAGCGCAATTTCCTTAATTGCATCTCTAGGTGATATGATGCCACCAACAGCTCTTGCAGGAATTTTTGCGGCACAGGTGGTAAAAATGGATAAGTATAAACCTGTATTAATACGCTGTTTGGTTCCTTCGATTATATTGATTGCTTGGGGTATATTGTTTATTTTGTTTGCAAACCCTATTGCTGCTTTTTTAAGAGGTCAGTTTTTTAAAATTTACTAGAAGTAAGGGAGGTTAAGCTTTGATTACCTTAATATATAGGGGTATTATTGCCCTTGTTATATTCTTTACTGTTTGGAATATGTTTACGGAAGAAGATTTATCTAAGCAGGCCAACGCCGCACTTATTCTTATTCCACTTACACTTCGACTGTTAATGATTAAGTAAAGTAAAGGAGTGCGTAAAATGAAAAGAAACCATGTTTTTGCAATTGTGCTACTAGTTATTTCCATATCCATTGAAATATACGCCGGTATAAACTTCTCATCACTACACAACCCCGATACCCTTATACCTGGCCCAGGAGTAACGGAAAAAAAGCTACTAAGCGAATATTTTGATGGTATTAAAGGCACAAATGCGGATACTGAGGTTTATGTAATGCATGGTGAAAAGCCAGGAGGAAAAATGCTTATACTTGGTGGAACACACGGAAATGAGCCTTCCGGTTATTTAAGTGCAGTGGCGTTTATTGAAACAGGTAAAGTACAAGAGGGAACGGTTTATGTTATTCCAAGAACCAACAACTCCGGACTTACTCATAACGATCCACAAGAAGGCGCACCTCAGTATTTACATATAAATACAAAAAGCGGCGAAAGAACCTTCCGTTACGGTTCTCGTGCGTCAAACCCCATTGACCAGTGGCCGGACCCTGATGTATATGTCCACGCATCCTCAGGGCAAAAGCTGTCTGGCTCTGAAACTCGTAATATAAACCGTGCATACCCAGGAAGAGCCGACGGAACATTTACGGAGAAAGCCGCATATGCAATAACACAGCTTATTAGAACCGAGCAAATAGATTTAACCTTTGATTTACACGAAGCTTCTCCGGAATATCCTGTAAACAATGCTGTTGTTTCACACGAAAAAGGCATGAACCTAGCAGCGATAGGCGTTATGGATCTTGCACTTGACGGCATAAATATTAGCTTGGAGCCTTCTCCAGTTAATCTTAGAGGATTAACTCATCGTGAGCTAGGAGATTATACTGATACAATACCTTTACTTATGGAAACGGCTAATGCTTCCCAGGGAAGATTAAGAGGCGCAACAAATGAAGCCCTGGCACTTACTGGAAAAGATAAGGCATATGAAAAGGCAAAAGAGCTTGGCTTACTTTTTGTACCCTATGACGAATTAGGGCATCCAATAGAGGAGCGTGTAGGTAGGCATTTACAAGGTATATATGAATTTTCCCGTGCATACACATCTGCTTATTCTGATAAGCCAATTGTTTTTTCAGGTGTACCGACTTATGATG